>JANPAT010000172.1:0-3261 GCA_031430075.1 Chitinophagaceae bacterium
GTTGGATTACCAACTTCATTAATTGCAAATAATGCAGCTTGCAGTGGGGGCATTCTTTTCATTTTAAAATGCCGATGCATATTCTCTGCTATAATGATAGAGTCATCTACCACTATACCTGTTATAAACACTAAAGCAAAAAGTGTAATTCTGTTTAGTGTATAATCCATAAAATAATAACTGAACAATGTTAAAGCAAATGTTACAGGCACTGATAAAAACACCACTAAACCACCACGCCAACCCATTGCAAGCATTACAAATAGTGTTACTACAATTATTGCTATAACTAAATGCAACAATAATTCAGAAACCTTATCAGATGCAGTTTCTCCATAGTTTCGGGAAACTGTTAACTGCACATCGGATGGAATTAAATCTTTTTTTAACTGCTCTACTTTTGTTAAAATTTGTTCACTCAATTTCATGGCATCAGCACCTCTTTTTTTTGCAATTGAAAGTGTGATGGCAGGGTAATTTGACTTATATTTTAATTTATTTTCTTTTTCGGCTTGTCCGTATCCAAACAAAACATATTGATTAGAAGTTTCAGGGCCCTCTTCTACTTTAGCAACTGTTTTTAAATAAACTGGTTGTTGTTGATTTATGCCTACTACAAGATTTGCAACATCATCAACAGTGCTTAAAAAATTTCCGGTTTGTACAGCAAAAACTTCATCGTTATGTAAAAGATTACCGCTGGTCATTTGAACATTGCTGGCTTGCACTTGTTTGCTTATTGCCAAAAAGTCGATATGGTTTTCTGCCATTTTATTTTTATCGACAAACACTTTTATTTCTTTACTTCTCCCGCCAATAATATTAATATCAGAAACATCTGAAATTTTCTTTACTTCATTGGTTAATTCCTGACCAATTTGTTTTAATTGATAATCATCATATTTTTCACTCCAAAGTGTTAAACCTAGTACAGGCACATCGTCTATTGCTCTTGTTTTAATCAATGGCAGTGTTACACCTTTAGGAATTTTATCCATATTCTTCATCAGCTCACTATACAATTTCACCAAAGATTTCTCAACATCTTCTCCAACATAAAATTGAACAATTAACATTAATTGACCCTTCATAGAAGTTGAATACACATACTCAACACCTTTTATGTTTGAAATTATTTTTTCCATTGGTGCAGCTACTTTTGTTTCAACATCCTTGGGCTCAGCACCAGGATAACTAATAAAAATATCTGCCATGGGCACTTGAATTTGTGGCTCCTCTTCTCTTGGAATTAAAAAAGTACTATAACCACCAATTAGCAAAAAGGCTATCATTAGTAGTATGGTTAACTTAGATTGAATAAATGCCTTTGCAATATTTCCAGAAAATCCATTTTTCATTTACTTAAATTAAATTGTTTACTATTTTATTGCAATTGCAACAACTATTTTACCTTAACAGAAATTCCATTGTACAATTTTCCATCTGAACTTGTTATAATTTGTTCATTTTTATCAAGCCCACTCAACACTTCAACTTTATCTCCAAATATTTTTCCTATTCTAATCCAACGCAATAAAGCTGTGTTATTTTCACTTATAGTATAAATACCATTTAGTTCGTTTTTGTTTTCTATAGCCGATGTTGGAATTAGAATTACTTCATTATTACCCTGCATTTTTTTATTTGTTTTTGTTGCAATAGATACAGTTGCATACATTCCAGAATATAAATCTTTTTTATCAGTATCAGCAATTGCAATTTTAACCATGTATTGTCCGCCAGTATATTGAGATGATTGATTAATTTGATTCACTTTTCCTTTAAACGATTTATTAATTGAGCTTACATTAATCAATGCTTCTGTATTTAATTTAATTTCTGAAATAATATTTTCTGGAACAGAAACACTAACTACATAGCTTCCACTTTGTTCAATTGTTAAAAGTGGCATCCCAGGGATAGACATACTTCCTGCATCAGCCAATTTTTGTGTAATTGTACCTGAGAAAGGTGCAACTAAGTGAGTATAATTGTATAAAGAATTTATTTCATTTCGCATTTGTTTTGCTACATCATATCTTGATTTTGCAGAGCTATGTTGAAGTTTTATATTATCCAATTCTTTTACACTAGCACTTTGCTGATTAAATAAATTATTAAACCTGTCTAAATCTTTTTGTGCATTTTTATAGTTGGCTTCTGCTTCTGCAATTAATGCATCGGTTTGTGCCTTTTTTGCTGCAATATCATCGCTGTTAATAGTTACAAGCAATTGCCCTTTACTTACTTTATCACCTACTTTAACATTTAACTTTGTAATATAACCCATTATCTTGGTACTAATATTAGCTATGATTGCAGATTCAATTTGACCTGTAACTTCAATAGAATTCTGATTATTTGAATATGGCTTTGCTACTGTTACATTAACGGGTATTTCATTTTTATTTTCTTCATTACTCTTATCTGATGAACAAGATGCAATTGAAACAACAATAAATACAAATACCGTTTTTGAAATTTTTATCTTCATTTTTTTAGTTGAGTTAATTATTAATTTGATGTAAGAAATTCGATATATGCTTTTTTATCCTTTACATGATAAATAGATTGAACTAAAGCAAATTTTTGTTGTAATAGTTGAGATGCAGATGTTAAAACATCGGTTGTATTTACCAATCCTTGTTGATATCTATTTTTAATAATACGTAATGCCTCTGCAGCGTATTCAACAGCAACTTCGTGTTGCTTTATTTCGAATAAACCTGCTTCAAAATCTCTTTGTGTTTTGTTAAGTTCTAATTCGCCTTCTTCAATTTGTTTTGCTAAATTTTGACTTAACTTACTGCTCTCTAAAGTTTGTGTTGCAATTTGGGTTTTTGTTTTATTACCATTAAAAACGTTCCATGAAATTTGAATTCCAGCTAAATAACTATTTGCACCAAACCCCATAATTTTATTATCATTTAACTGGTAATTGCCAAATGCATTTACTTTAGGTAAATAATTTTTTTTATAAGAATCAATCATCAAATTATTTGCTTCAACTGCTTTTTGTGTAGCAACAAAATCAGCTCTGTTTGAACTAATTTTTTGATTAGTTGAATTTATTTTTTCGAGTAAAGAATCATCTTTACTAATTACATAAAGAGCACCTAGTGTATTACCCATTAAATTACTTAATAAGTCGGAAGCATTAGCAATATTGCTTTTTGCATTTGCTACATCTTTTTCAATTGTTGCTATGTAAACTTGTGCATTTAAAACATCAGTTTTTTGTATAATACCTTGTTGGTAATG
>JANPAT010000173.1:0-2013 GCA_031430075.1 Chitinophagaceae bacterium
GTTCAGTTAATTTATATCGTTGAATCATGGTGCCCATTGCTCCATCAATAATCAATATTTTTTCTTCAATATCTTTTTTAATATTTTTCATAAATTAATAAGGTTTCAAAAAGAATAACAAGCGAAGAATACCTGAGTATAAGTGCAGAATATTTTCGTTTATTAGTTCTTTTGTAGAAAAATGCTTGGGTTGAACAATAAACAAATCCACCCAGTATGCAAATATACAACAGAGTTGAAAAAATATTTATTAATCAGGAAAATTAGCTAGGAAGTACTTAAAATTAAAAAACCCTTCAAGGCCGGTAATATACCGGCCAAGCGGGTACTGTTCTTGTCATCTTCATTAGGGTAACGATATTCTAAAATAAGAACAATGCAATTTATTTAAATATTTTTCAAGTATCTAAGTTGTGAAAAAGTAGGTGAAACACTTGTGCTTATTAACATGTGTTATTCTAGCTTACAATCAACAGTAATTAAAATTGTATTACTAATTCCTTCAGGAACTGTTATTTTATAATCGGCAGGACTGATATTAAACTTACTATTTAAAATAATTTTATTTTTACTAATTGAAATGCTGCCTTCGGTTGAAATTGATTTTTTAACCCCATGCAAAATTAAATTTCCTACAACTGTTACTTTATAAATTCCATCTTTTTTAAAATTAACCGATCGTATATTTTTTATTGTGCCACTAAAACTTGCTTTAGGATACTTATCGCTATGCATGTATTCCTCTTCATTAAAATGCTTTTGCATCAATGCATTATCAAAGGCAAAACCTTTAATTAACACGGCAAATTGAATTTTATTTGATGATGGATTTAAAGAACAAAAAACTTGGTTATTAGTGGCTTCTACATCTTCTAAAGATGTATTGGAGAAAAATTTTATTTGTCCTGATTTTGTGGTATAATTTTTTTGAGCAAAAATTAGGTTTGCCACCAACATTAATAAAGTGTATAAATATACTTTCTTCATTTACTTAATAATTTCTCCTTCATTGAACTGAACATCGCCTAAAAACCCTGTACAAATTCCTTTTAAAATTATTTGTTTTCCAATATCAACTTTACCAACATTTTCTTTAAGCAAAAAATAAACATGGGTAGCTTCATCATTCGACTTTAAATAAATTGCTGATTTTCCATTTTCGATTTGTGATTGTAACACAGTTCCACTTACTTCAATTTGCTTGCCAGAATATTTTGCAAAAGCAGTTTCTTCATTAACAGTAAAATCATTAACAATTTGAATGGCTGTAGTAGGTGCTGCTTTTTTTG
The DNA here is from genome assembly GCA_031430075.1 of Chitinophagaceae bacterium. Classification (GTDB taxonomy): domain Bacteria; phylum Bacteroidota; class Bacteroidia; order Chitinophagales; family Chitinophagaceae; genus CAIVPM01. The sequence goes on from JANPAT010000173.1 coordinate 1,290, forward strand.
CAGTAATGTTTTTATAAAAATCTGTTTTGGGCAAATAGAATACTAAAAACCACCCCCCTAAAACTCCAACTAAAACTAGTATTAATATGTATTTTATTATTTTTTTCATTTTACTTGTTTTTGGATATGCAAAAAAAAGAGATTAACAAGTTAATCTCTTTTGAATTCAGCAATTTTATTGCAGTATAAGTGTTTTGGTTTGTTGAAAATTTTCGGTTACAAATTTAATAAACAACATTCCTTTTAAATTATTTACTCTTGGAACAATGTTTATTCTGTTATTTCCAATAGATAAATCAGATTTTAAAATGTGCAGACTTCTTCCTGATGCATCCATAATTACTATATTGATAGTTCTTGCTTTATCACTTGCCACTTCAACAGAAACTACATCTCCTTTTCGAATAATTGTTGGATAAATATTTTTAATTGTAATACCATTAAACACTGGCTTAATGTTTATGTGATTTGAATATTTAACAGAGCCATCTTTATCAACTAGTTTTAAACGATAGAAAATTTGACTGCCATTATTATAACTTAATTTGGTATCTAAAAAAGAATAGCTGTTTGAGTTGGTTGAATTTCCTTTTGCATCAACTTTTCCAATACTAAAAAAGAATTGTCCATCATCACTTCTTTCAACATCAAAATAATTAGCATTAATTTCAGATGCCGTTTTCCATTTTAATAAAATGTTGTTGTTATCATTAATAGCAAAAAA
>JANPAT010000174.1:0-1811 GCA_031430075.1 Chitinophagaceae bacterium
ACTAGTGGTTGAAATTTCAATTGTGTACGTATTTTGCCCACTGCTTGCCGACCAATTAAACAATGGTAAAGTACTAACTCCAATGGCATCATTTGCAGGCGCAGTAAGGCTTGCAGGCGCTATGCCGTTTCCAACAATAAAATTCAGATCGGTTGTTTTTGTTATACTACCTGCTATACCCGTAACCCTAACCGTATAAATTCCGGCAGCAAGCCCGCCAGTATTATTTAAGGTTACCGTTGTACTGGCACCCGGTGCTATTGAAGTTGCCCCAAAACTAACGGTTGTGCCTGGGGGATTTAAACTAGCTGATAAATTAATGGTAGTACTAAATCCATTTAAGCCACTTGTTTTAACAGTTGCGGTTCCGCTTGAGGCAGAACAAACAGCAACTGCTGCAGGTGAATTAAAAACAAAAGTACTGGTAGGAGAATTTTGAATAGTAAAATTATTATCTGAAAAATCATAAAAAATATTGCCAACAGCCATCACTCTAATTCTGGCTTGTGTACTGATATTATTGGGTACCTGAATTTCTTCGGTGCCATCATTTGCAGTATTAGAAACAATCGTTATCGGAAAAGTTAATCCACCATCTGTTGATAATTGAATGTTAACCATGCTGCAATTGATTGGCGAAACGCTTGTGCCTGCTGTGTTCCAGGTGATGGTTTTAAAATCTCCAACATACCAAACGATTGCAGAAGCACTTGGATAAGTAACCAAAAATGGTCCGTTTGCTACAACAGCAGTAACGGTAGTTTGTGCATAACAAACGCCTCCACCACCTGCCCTGTTATCACGGGCCGTAAGTCTGAAATTCATGATTCTGCTATAAGCAGGTAAAATTTCTCCAATGGTTGTTGTATTATTTATCTGATCGGATAATTTAGGAAAATACCTCGAAGGCGTACTAACAGGCATGAATGAACGAAATAAAGGCGCATCTCCAACCGGGCTGTTCCATACACCAAAAGGGCCACCCACATCTACCTGCTCCCAACAATAAGTAAGGGCATCGCCATTGCCATCGGTTGCACTTCCGGTGAGAACAAATGGAGTGGATAACGGAATATTATAACTGGCACCTGCATTTACAACCGGCACCAGATTTCCTGTTGCTGTTTTTACCGCACAGCCATTGCCAGAACTATTTATAGAATAAGATGTGATTTCATCAAAACTGATTGCATGAAATTGTGCATCACTATTATTTTGTAAATTATCAGGAGAACAAATTCCGGCATAAGCCATAATGGTACTGCCACTCCCTGGTTCTGCATTGGTGGTTGCGTTCCCATTTCCACCGCCGCAATAACCGCTGTAAGAATTAAACGTATGGTTGGCGCCAAACTGATGCCCCATTTCATGCGCTACATAATCAATATCGTAAGCATCTCCAACAGGATTGCTGGAACCTGTGATACCACTGGCTTTTTGGCCATTAACACAAACCACTCCCAGGCCTGCTAATCCTCCACCACCGGTACTGAATGTGTGGCCGATATCGTAATTTGCAGTATCAATTCTTGCATCAATTATAGATTGGCTTTCGTTTATTAAAACGTTGGGGTTATCATTACCAGTAAAAAGGTCAGTAGCTGGCGATGTAAAAATAACCAGTGTATCGTTGGCCACTAATACCAGCCTTACAGATAATTCTTTTTCATAAACGCCATTTACCCTGTTGGTGCTGATAACAATTTTTGCAAGCGTTTGTGCCTTTGTTGGATTGGCTAAACCTGTTGCCTTAATGGCGTATTGATTGGTGCAGGCAACTGCTAGCCGGTAGGTTCGAAGTTGCGTACCAA
>JANPAT010000175.1:0-8660 GCA_031430075.1 Chitinophagaceae bacterium
GCCATAGTAATTTTAAATTTTAATGGAAGTGCTTATTTAAAAAAGTTTCTTCTATTTGTAATAGCATCTACTTATTCGAATAAAGAAATTATTGTAGCTGATAATGCATCTACAGATGACTCTCTTGAAGTTTTAAAAAAATATTTTCCACAAATAAAAGTTTTAGTTAATACACAAAATGCAGGTTTTGCAGGTGGCTATAATTGGGCTTTGAAATTAGTTAAAGCAGATTATTTTGTTTTACTCAACAGCGATGTTGAAGTAACTTCAAATTGGATTGAACCTATTATTGAGTTGATGGAAAGTAATGAACAAATTGCAGCTTGTCAGCCTAAAATTCTTTCATATACTAACAAACATATGTTTGAGTATGCTGGTGCTTCTGGTGGATTTATTGATTTTTTAGGTTATCCATTTTTAAGAGGCCGAGTATTTGATATTTTAGAAGAAGATAACAATCAATACAACGATACTATTCCAATTTTTTGGGCTTCTGGTGCTGCTATGTTTATTAAAAGTAAAATTTTTATTGAATGTAATGGATTTGATGAACGTTTTTTTGCACACCAAGAAGAAATTGATTTATGCTGGAGAATGCAATTGAAAGGTTATAAAATTTATGTTTGTCCTAATAGTGTTGTATATCATATAGGTGCAGGCACATTGCCAAGAGGTGGTAGAAAAGTATATTTAAATTTTAGAAACAATTTGTGGATGTTGACTAAAAATTTACCTGTACATGAAAAAATATGGAAGCTTCCATTTCGATTTTTTTTAGATGCTATTTCTGCTTGGAAGGGTTTATTGGCAGGCGATACATCTTTCTTTACTGCAATTTATCACGCCCACATTGATGTGATAAAAAGTTGGTTTAGTTTTAATAAAACCACATCCACCAACAGAAAATCATTTCATACATTAAATGGTGTTCATACTAAAAGTATTGTTTGGAAACATTTTGTAAAAGGCATCACTCGTTTTACAGAAATTATTAAATCATAATTTTTCTATAAACAAAAAAAGGTGCTGAAAATTCAGCACCTTTTTTATGTATCTAATTATTTAATTAGAATTTATCGAACCAAAGTTTTGTAGCAACAACATCACCACCAACAGCAGTAGCTGCAGATGTATAATTGGTTTTATTTAAATTTTGTTCACTTACAGGGTAAGTAAATCTTTTTGGAATTACTGATAAAGCTGTACTTGGAGCAACTAAAACAGGAAAGTCTAATCTTCTCCATTCAGTCCAAGCATCATGTCCTCTATCGAACATTGCTAACCAAGCTTGTGTACCAATAGATTGTTTATAGTTTGCAGGATTGTAAACTACAGCTGGCTGAGCTAAATAAGTAGCAGCAGCAACACCCGAACCACCCCAATCAGTAATAGATGCAGTAACTGCATTTGTATAGTGTGTAGCAGCAGTACCTGTTACTCCAGCAAAACCTCTTGCAGCAGCTTCAGCTAATAAAAATTCAACTTCAGAATAATCCATCATGGTATAAGGGAAAGTTTCTGCAGTAATTTTAGTTGAAGGTTTAGAGAATGTAGCATAGTTATTATTAGCTCCTGGTATTCCACCAGAATAACCACTAGCAGCATCTGTTGTAAAGTAAAATGGTATACGTGGATCATTATTAGTTTTCATCATATTTACAATAGTGTTTGTAGCTACAAAATCTTTTCTTCCGCTTTGTACTAAATTTACCCAAATAGGATTAGTATTTGGTGGTGCACCTAAATATTGGAATTTTGCATTATCACCATTAGAAGTAAATACACCTGAAGCTTGTGCAGCACCAGCAGCAGTTGCAGCAGCAGCAGCATCATAATCTGCCATTACTAAAGCCATTTTTAACTTTAATGAATTAGCAAACTTTTTCCACATTGCAACATCTCCACCATAAATAATATCAGCAGAGCCAAAACTTGAACCTGCAGCAAAATTTGCAATGGCTCCATTTAATGTAGTCATCAAAGCAGCGTAAGCTGTTTTAGCATCATCGTATTTAGGTTGTGTATTATTTAAATCAAGAGCTTGTGAATAAGGTACATCTCCAAAAGTTGTAAATAAGTAATGATAAGAATAAACTTTCAATACATCTACAATAGCAATTTGGTTTTTGCGTTGAACTGGATCAGCAACCTCACCAGGAATTAAAGCACGAGCATCTTCTAAGTTTCTTAACACATCTCTGTAAAAGGTATGAAACCAGTTTTGAGGAATGTTTCGAGTATTTAAATCGTAGTTCGACTCGTCTGTGTATGTTGTTTCAGTCCAACCTTGAACAATTAATCTAAAAATGTTAAGGTTAACACTTGGAGATGCTAAATTATCGGATAGATTTTTCTGAGCATAAGTAAACAAAGTGTAGCCTGGAACTGCCGTTGGATTCTTAGGGTCAATATTTAAACTCGTTAAATCTTTTTTGCAACTACTAAGTAGTATACAAACTAACCCAGAATATATTAGTATTTTTTTCATGTGATTATTTTTTTAAGGTTAGAAAGTAAATTTTAAGTTAGCAGAAATAGTTCTGTTAGCTGGATATGCATTTCCTTGATAACCTTGTAAATTACCAGCTCCATAAGTTTCCTCAGGATCAGAGTAAGGCATGTTTTTGCTAATTATCCAAAGATTTCTACCTACAACAGTAAACTGAATATCTTTAAATATTTTAATTTTATTTACCATTGATTGAGGGAATTGATAACCTAAAGATACTTCTCTAAGTTTAGCAAAACTTCCATCATAAACAAATCCAGCAGGTGGGCTATATCTATATCCATAAGCACCATAGAAATTTGCAGATGCTCTAACTGCATTTGGTTTACCAGTTGCATCAACACCAGCTCTGATAATACCACCACCATTTGCATTTGAATTTCTTAATGGATTACCTAAATCATTATTAATTGCAGTTTCAGGATATAAACCTGTTGCTAAACCATAATATTGGTCAAGAGAGAAAACATCTCCACCTCTTCTAATATCAATTAAGAAACCAAAACTGAAATTTTTGTAGGTTAAGTTATTTCTAAAGCTAGCTAAAAAATCAGGATTTGGATCTCCAATAACAAAGTTTGAAGAAGCCGTTCTGTCGTAACGTCCATTAGCTAAAATAATTCTCATATTAGGGTCTCTAGCCATATTATTTGGATCACCAAAGTATTTGTAGTCTGAACCTTTAATAACACCATAAGGTTGGCCAAGAGCAGCATTAATAGTAACACCACCTTGGAAACCACCTAAAACTATATTATCGATTTTATTTCCAGCACCATCATCAAATAACTCAATAACAGTATTTCTGTTTCTAGTATAGTTAAATCTCATGTTCCAAGTTAAATCTTTTGTTTTAACTGGAGTAATGCCTAATGAAATTTCTATCCCTTTGTTTTGAACTGTACCAGAGTTACGATATAAAGCATTGTACCCTGTTGCTCTAGAAATTGAAACAGGAATAATTTGGTCGAAAGATTTAGCATCATAATATGTAACATCTAAAGTAACTTTGTTTTTAAATAAAGCTAATTCTATACCTAATTCTGATGACTTAGTTCTTTCTGGTCTCAAGTTAGGGTTGTTACTAGTAGTTGGCGTAGCAAACATATTTTGAGTTCCAAATGCAGTTTGTGGATTGAAAGTATTTTTTGTTTGATAGTATCCACCATCTTTACCTACTTCAGCATAATTAGCTCTTACTTTACCATAAGATAGCCAGTTATATTGCTTTAATAAATTAGAGAAAATAAATCCTCCAGAAATAGCTGGATAATTATATTTATTATTCCCTTCAGGTAAGGTTGATGATGCATCTCTTCTTACAGTTGCATCTAAAGTTAGCATGTTATCGTAAGTAAAGGTTACACCAGCGTAAACACCATCAACTTGTTTTTTTCCTTCAAATTCACCGGGTGCATTTACTGGGTTTTTAGTATTGCTTAAAGCATAAATACCAGGCACTGCTAAACCACCATTAGTTGAGGCAGCAATTGAATTGTATTGATCTTTACGAATATTTAAACCTAATAAACCTTTGAAATTTAATTTTGAAGTAATGTTTTTATCAATATTAGCCATTAAGTCGAAATTGGTTTGTTGGCTATTTTGATTGCTTCTTCCATAACTAGAAACGCCAACTGTACCAACAGCACTTCTAGTTTCTTGTAATGCATCATATTGATCAAGACTAACTCTAGCCATTAAACTTAACCAATTGTTTGCTTTATAATTTAACATTACATTTCCGAAATATCTGTTTCTAGAATCGTTTTGAAAATTTTGAAATCTTACAAAATAAGGATTATCCCAATAGATAGGCACTAAATCAGTAGGATCAGCCCAGTTCCAAGTAATATTCTTTTTATTTCTATTATAAGCTTCTTCCAATTCTTTAACATCAACATTTGTTTGCCACCACTGACGGAAAGAACTCATTACATTTCTATCATCGTAACCAGTACCATATCTACCTAAACCTTCAGTTCTAGAATAGTTCATTGTAGCACTTGCTGTTAATTTATCTGTAACATTATAGCTTCCAGAAAAAGTTAACAAGTTTTTGTTGATTTTACTATTTGGCAAAACACCTTTTTCATCGTTTCTGGTATAACCTAATTTGAAACTTCCTTTATCTGTTGCACTTTCAATAAATACACTATTATTAAAATTAGTTGCATTTTGCATGAAAGTTTCAGGACCGTTAGCAGCATTTACCCAAGGTTTTGATTTTTTGTAGTTAGGAGAGTTAGGATCGTAAGCATCCCAATGATACACTTGTAAGTTTGGATCAAAAGCTGCTCCATAAGAAGCATCTTCACTTGTTGGAACAATTAATGCTCCATTAGTTGCAACTGGAGTCATTAAATCAGTTTTATCACGATATAAGAAGTAACCACTTGGATCTTCATAATATGCACCATAACCACCACCATATTTATTTTGATATTTAGGAAAAGTGCTTTTATCTATACTTGTAAACGAAACACCAGAATTAACAGTAATTCCTAACCCTTTTTTTGCTTTTTTAGTTGTAATTAAAATTACCCCATTAAAACCCAAAGAACCATATAATGCAGTTGCAGCTGGCCCTTTTAAAACAGTTAATGATTCAATGTCGTCTGGGTTAATGTCTTGTGCATTATTTCCATAATCATACCCACCACGTCCAGTTCTTTGATTACCTGTTGCAGGAGCGTCATTGTTATATGGAACACCATCTACAACAAATAATGCTTGGTTAGAACCAGAGATAGATTTATTACCTCTTAATACTACGTTTGTAGAACCACCCATAGTATTGGTTTGGCGAATATCTAATCCAGCAGCTGCACCAGATAAATTATTTAAGAAGTTGCCCGATCTTGCTCTGTTTACATCTTCACCAGATACTACTTGTGCAGCATATGGCAATTGATTTTTGTTTCTTCGAATACCTAATGCTGTAGAAACTGTTAATTCTTCAATTTCAGTTGTAGTTGAATTTAAAGAAACATTACTGCCAGAACCTGCAGTTATAGTTCGAGCTTCACGCCCAATTGCAGAAATTACTAACGAAGCCCCACCTTTCACTTTAATGGAGTAAGATCCATCCGACGAAGTGGTAGTACCATTGTTCGTCCCTTTTTCAAGAACTGTTGCCCCTGCAATTGCAGCTCCTTTTTCATCAACAACCTTACCGGTTGCCGTAGTTTGTGCATTAGTGGCAAAATTGAACATTGCCCAAGCACATACTACTAAGAGTAGTTTTTTTCTCATTGTTGATTTTTTTTAATTAAAAATTATTATTTCGATGCTATAAAAATAAGACATCACATTCTGATTTAACGTTGCTTTAACAAATTTTAATCAAATTTTAAGGTGCTCATTCTCAATCAAAATATAAGGAACAAGATAATTGATAAGCCCAGTTGATGATTCTTAACTAATTGATTTTATACGATTTATAATTATTATTAAATTATTATTAAAAAAATCAGTTTTGAATGAAAAATAACAATTCTTAAAAATTTAATTTTGAAAATAGAGCCTTTTGTGTAATTTAGTCACGGAATTTAATGGGTTAGTAAGTGAAGGAGTCGACTAATTGTCGGCTCTTTTGCTTTTTTATAACGATTCTATTTTCAAAAAAATATTTTAGTTTTTCTGGCTTTAGATTTTAGTTTTTAATCATCACATCTACTCTATTTTTACAATATGAGCAAAAGCAAGTCAGCATTTTTTTGTAGTAATTGTGGATACATGAGTGCCAAATGGTTAGGCAAATGTTCGAGCTGCAATCAATGGAATACTTTAGTTGAAGAAATTATTGAAAAAGAAACTAAAGGCACCGATTGGAAAGATTATTCAACAGCAACAACAAAAAATAAAGCTATTGCTTTAAATGAAGTTCAAACTAGTTCAGAAAAAAGAATTGTAACCACAGATGTAGAAATAAACAGAGTGCTTGGTGGTGGAATTGTTTTAGGAAGTTTAATTTTAGTTGCTGGCGAACCAGGCATTGGTAAGAGTACTCTTTTTTTACAATTGGGTTTACACTTAAAAAAATTAAGAGTGCTTTACATAAGTGGAGAAGAAAGTGAACAACAAATAAAAATGCGTGCCGATAGAATAAAAATTTCGAACGAAAATTTTTATTTGTTAACAGAAACCAACACCAGCAATATTTTCAACGAAATAAAAAAATTACAACCACAATTAGTAATTGTGGATTCGATACAAACTTTACAAACTAATTTAATAGAATCGAGTGCTGGTAGCGTTTCTCAAATACGTGAATGTGCAAGTGAATTTCAAAAGTTTGCTAAAGAAACCAACACCCCAGTTTTTTTAATTGGTCATATTACAAAAGATGGAAGCATTGCCGGACCAAAAGTTTTAGAACATATGGTTGATGCTGTATTGCAGTTTGAAGGAGATAGACACTATGCCTATAGAATAATAAGAACACAAAAAAACAGATTTGGAAGTACTAACGAAATTGGCATTTATGAAATGGATGAAGAAGGAATGAAAGTAGTAAGTAACCCAAGTGAAATATTAATTTCTCAACGAGAAGAAAATTTAAGTGGTACTGCAATTGCTGCAACAGTAGAGGGCATGAGGCCTATGCTTATTGAAGTACAAGCATTAGTAACACAAAGTGTTTATGGCACACCACAAAGAACAGTAAGTGGTTTTGATTTAAGACGTTTACAATTATTATTAGCCGTATTAGAAAAACGTGGTGGCTTTCATTTTGGTGTGAAAGATGTGTTCATCAATATTGCAGGAGGAATAAAAATCGAAGACCCATCAATTGATCTTGCAGTAATATGTGCTTTACTTTCATCTTATGAAGATGTGCCCTTGCCTTCCACAATTTGTTTTGCTGGAGAAGTTGGTTTGAATGGAGAAATTAGAGCCGTAAATAGAATTGAACAACGTATTGCTGAAGCAGAAAAATTAGGATTAGAAAAAATTATTGTAAGCAAATACAACAAGAAAAATTTAACTAATAAAAATACTAAAATTGAAGTAATTGCTTTTGCACAAGTGCATGAAGTATACCAACACTTATTTTAATTATTCTGTGGAGACAATATTTTCAGAAGAACTTTCTTCAACTATTTTTTCTTCTGGTTTTGTTTTCTTAAAAAACTTTCCTTGAAAAATAAAAATAATTAAAACACCACAAGTAATTGAAGCATCTGCTATGTTAAAAACAGGACTAAAAAATTCAAATCTTTCACCACCCCAAAAAGGAAACCAACTTGGATAAGTTGATTGTATTATTGGAAAGTAAAGCATATCTACCACCTTACCTTGTAAAAAAGATCCATAACCCTGACCCGTTAAAAGATTGGCAACAATACCTGCATTTTGAAAATTTCTTGGATTATATGTGCTATCGAAAAGTAATCCATAAAACATACTATCAATTAAATTTCCTAAAGCCCCAGCATAAATTAAAGCAGCACAAATAATAAATCCTTTGTGATATTTTTTTCTGATAAAATCACTAATTAAATAAGTGCCCCAAATCACAGCTATCAATCTAAAAATAGTAAGGGTAGCTTTACCAATATCGCCACCAAATTTCCAGCCCCAAGCCATTCCTTCATTCTCAACAAAATGTATTCTGAACCATTGTCCTAATATGTTGTGTTCCTCACCTGCAAACATATTCAGTTTTACATAAAACTTTAAAGCTTGATCGAAGAGTACAATTAAAATAATTAATAAAACGACTGATTGTTTTTTCACATGCATTTTTTATATACGACAAATATAATTAGAGGTACTTTCTAAACGAATTTTGAACTGTAAAATTATGCAAGTAAAGGATTAATATTTGAAAAGATATTAATAAAATGAATTTATTCCAAAATTTTAACTTCAATTTCATTTTGCAAAAGTTGAAAGCAGAATTTTTCCTTAATTAATACTTTGCTGGAGCTTGTATCTAATCCTATAACTTTTTTAATATAAGATTGCAATAAATTAGTTGAATAATTGAACATTTCATGCTTTTTAAAACCGACAAAATTATTTCCATTTATTTGAAAATATTTTAAATGTAAAATAGGATTGAGCTTTTTTATTGCACCATAATAATCTGAAATAATTAACCCTTTTAATGGGTTATACAAATACAACATACCATCATTATCAA
>JANPAT010000176.1:0-2029 GCA_031430075.1 Chitinophagaceae bacterium
TAGATTATCGAAATCAAATAAAAGCAAATTCTGTTTTAAACACTCCACCAGTTTTTGCAGTCTATGTTTCTTTATTAACATTAAGATGGATAAAAAAAGAAGGAGGATTGAAAGAAATGGAAAGAAGAAGTTTACAAAAATCTGAATTGCTTTATAATACCATTGATGCATTACCCATTTTTAATTGCCCAATTGCAAAAGAAGATAGAAGTAGAATGAATGCTGTATTCTTTATAGAAAATGAAAATTTACAAAACGAGTTTTTAGAAGAATGTAAAGCTAATGCAATGATTGGTATAAAAGGATATAGAACAGTTGGAGGTATAAGAGTAAGTATGTACAATGCTTTGCCATTAGAAAGTGTAGCAACTTTTTGCAATTTGGCTAAAGATTTTTTAAATAAAAAAGGATAATAATTTTAGAATTTATTTATGAGTATAGTAAGACCATTTAAAGCCCTGAGACCAGAAGTACAATTTGCTAAACAAGTTGCTAGTAGACCTTATGATGTATTAAACAGTGCAGAAGCGAAAATTGAAGTACAAGGCAATCCTCATTCGTTTTTACATATTACCAAAAGTGAAGTGAGTTTACCAGATGATATAAGCATTCATTCAGTTGCAGTTTACGAAAAAGCAAAAGAAAATTTAGAAGCATTTATAAGCCGAAATATTTTATTTCAAGATAATAAAGCTTGCTTTTATATCTATCAATTAATTATGAATGATAGAAGCCAAACAGGTTTAGTTTGTGTTAGTAGTGTTGATGATTATGAAAATGGTATCATTAAAAAGCATGAATTTACACGACCAGAAAAAGAGTTAGATAGAATCAATCATATTAAAACTACTGGAGCACAAACAGGCAACGTTTTTTTAGCTTATAGAAATGTTGATGAGATGGATGAACTAATTGAAAAATGGAAAACCATCAAAAATCCCGTTTACAATTTTACTGCAGATGATAATATACAACATACCATTTGGGTTGTGAATGAAGATGCTGTGATTGAAAATATTAAAACAATTTTTGAAGAAAAAATACCTTGTACTTATATTGCAGATGGGCATCATAGAGCAGCATCTGCAGCAAAAGTTAGAGCTGCACTTGAAGATAAAGCTGCAGAAGAAAGTAATTATTTTTTAACTACACTTTTTCCTTCTAACCAATTAGCCATACTAGATTATAATAGAGTGGTTACTGATTTAAATGGTTTTTCAACATCAGACTTCCTGATAAGTTTAGAGAAAGATTTTAATGTTAGTATTATTGGAGAAAAAGCATTTAAACCAAATCAACTACATGAAATTGGTTTGTATATAGATAAAAATTGGTATAAGTTAGTAGCAAAAGAAAATACATTCAACAATGCTCCCATTGGAGTTTTAGACATATCCATTTTACAAAATAATATTTTTACTCCTTTATTAAACATCATAGATCAACGTACAGATAAACGAGTTGATTTTGTTGGTGGAATTAGAGGCTTAGGTGAATTAGAGAAAAGAGTAAATAGTGGTGAAATGGCTGCTGCATTTAGTTTATATCCTGTAACTATTAATCAATTATTTGATATGGCTGATAGTGGTAATGTAATGCCACCAAAAAGCACATGGTTTGAACCTAAGTTAAGAGATGGTTTGTTAACCCATTTAATTTATTAAATCAACATGAAATCTCTTTTATCCATTTTGTTTTTATTGTTTATATGTTTGGCTATAGCTCAGCCTGTATCTGACTTACATAAAACTGCAAAAAATTTAATGATAGAGGGAGATTATGAAAATGCAACACTTGTTTTCAATAAATTATTAAATAATGAGCCAAACAATATAGCTGCACAAAAAGATTTAGCTTACTTACTTTATTTAAAAAAAGAATATTCGAAAAGTATAGAAATTTCTAAAAAATTTATTGATGAACTTTCTGTTGAAGAAAAAGATTATCAAATTTTAGGGTTAAATTATAAAGCACAAGGCAATTACAGAGAATGTGAAAAATTGTATAAATCTGGTTTAATAAAATTCCC
>JANPAT010000177.1:0-3552 GCA_031430075.1 Chitinophagaceae bacterium
TGGCAGAAAACCATATCGACTTTCTGGCAATAAGCAAACAAGTGCAAGCCAGCAATGTTCAAATGCCCAGCGGTAATCTTTTACAAAACGATGAAGTTTTTGCTGTACAAACCGGAAATTTTTTAAGCACTGTTGATGATGTTGCAAATCTTGTAGTAGGCATAAATCAACAACAACCAGTTTATTTAAAAACAGTTGCTACAGTAGAAGAAGGCCCTGAAACATCTAATCAATATGTTTTGTTTGGATATGGACAAGCCGAAAAAGAAAATAGATTAAAATATAAGTCAAATTATCCTGCCATAACACTTTCAATTGCTAAAAAAAGAGGTGCTGATGCGATGAAATTGAGTGAACAAATTCTAACAAAAGTAGAGCAGTTAAAAAAAGATTTAATTCCATCCGATGTGCAGTTAACAGTTTCCCGAAACTATGGAGAAACCGCATCTGACAAAGTTTCTGAATTATTGTTTCATTTATTTATAGCAATAATTGTAGTAACACTATTTGTAATGCTTGCAATGGGTTGGCGTGGTGGTTTAGTGGTGTTTTTATCAGTGCCTGTAACATTTGCTTTAACCTTGTTCAGTTATTATTTTATGGATTATACACTAAACAGAATTACACTTTTTGCTTTAGTGTTCATAACAGGTATAGTGGTAGATGACTCTATCATTATAGCAGAGAATATGCATCGGCATTTTAAAATGAAAAGAATGCCCCCACTGCAAGCTGCTTTATTTGCAATTAATGAAGTTGGTAATCCCACAATTTTAGCAACATTTACTGTAGTTGCTGCAGTATTACCAATGGCTTTTGTATCTGGAATGATGGGGCCTTATATGAGTCCAATGCCAATAGGAGCTTCAATTGCAATGATACTTTCTTTAATTGTTGCTTTAACACTTACTCCTTATTTGGGTTATATTTTCTTAAGAGAAAAAGAAAAAAAAGGAATTGATCATACAGAAAGTAAACCTTTATCGTTAGAGGAAAGTGGAATTTACAAAATCTATAAAGCATTTATAAATCCATTGCTAGAAACTCGTTGGAAACGCTGGACTTTTATTACAAGTATTGTAATAGTATTGTTGGGTTCCATGATGTTATTTTATACAAAAAGCGTTGCAGTTAAAATGCTTCCATTCGATAATAAAAACGAGTTTCAAGTTGTAATTGATATGCCTGAAGGAACTACACTTGAAAGAACACAAGTTGTAACAAAAGAAATTGCAGATTATATTTCTCATCAATCAATGGTTGTAAACTATCAAACCTATATTGGTACATCTGCACCAATTAGTTTTAATGGTTTAGTTAGGCATTATGATTTAAGAAGAAGTGATAATGTAGCCGACATTCAAATTAATCTTGTAGATAAAAAAGATAGAAGTAAACAAAGCCATGATATTGCTAAAGAATTTCGTGAGCCAATTCTGAAAATTGCAAAACGATTTAATGCTAATATCAAAATTGTTGAAGTGCCACCTGGCCCACCTGTATTATCAACCTTAGTAGCGGAGATTTATGGCCCGAAATACGATGAGCAAATAAAAATTGCTGAGCAAGTAAAAAATTTATTCAGCAAAACCAAAGATGTGGTTGATGTGGATTGGATGGTTGAAGATAACCAAACAGAGTATCATATTGTAGTTGATAAAGAAAAAGCAATACGATATGGGGTAGTAACTGCACAGGTTACAGCTATTGTTAATGCTGCATTAACTGGTATGAATGTTGGAAATGTATATCAACCTAATGCCTACAATCAAACTGCAATCAAACTGCAATTAAACGATGCAGATAAAACAAATTTAGATGATGTTTTAAATTTAAAAGTTATAAGTGCCTCGGGAATTGCAGTGCCAATAAGAGATATTGTATCTGTAAATAAACAAGTAAAACAAAAAAGTATTTTCAGAAAAAATCAAAAAGAAGTGGTGTATGTTCTGGCAGATATGGCAGGAGATTTAGAAAGTCCATCATATGCAATATCAAATATTTCTGACAACTTAAAAAACATTCAATTGCCAAAGGGTTTTTCTTTGAAGGAAGAATACACTCATCAACCCGAAATGGAAGATAACTATAGTTTAAAATGGGATGGTGAATGGCAAATTACTTATGAAGTATTTAGAGATTTAGGTATTGCGTTTGCAGTAGTAATACTGATGATTTACATTTTAATTGTTGGATGGTTTCAAAATTTTACTGTGCCAATAATTATGTTAGCAGCTATTCCACTTTCACTAATAGGTATAATATTAGGTCACTGGATGTTGGATGCTTATTTTACTGCAACATCTATGATTGGTTTTATTGCATTGGCAGGTGTAATGGTTAGAAATTCTGTTTTATTAATTGACTTTATTAATATTCGTTTACGAGAAGGCATTCCTTTAAAGCAAGCCATAATTGAAGCAGGTGCAGTTAGAACAACTCCAATTCTATTAACAGCAGGGGCAGTTGCTTTAGGTGCAGTAATTATTTTATTCGATCCAATTTTTCAGGGGTTAGCAATTTCTTTAATGGGTGGTACAGTTACTTCAACTTTCTTAACATTAATTGTGGTGCCTTTATTGTATTATAAAATGATGCGAAAAAAATATCCTATAGAATAATTAAATTAAAAATATATGAAACTATTTATTGTGGCTTGTTTAAAAGATAATGAAGTAGATGTACAACAAATTTTCAAAAAAGCAAATATTAATGTTTTCAGTTCAACAGATGTAAAAGGGTTTAAGCAAAACGATTCAGTTAATATTTTAGAAAATTGGTTTGCTAGCGAGGAAGAAACTTTTGACTCAATGTTTGTGCTGAGTTTCACAGCATCAGAAAATACAGAAAAGGGTTTGGAGTTGATCAAAGCATATAACAATAAAAATGATTCTCAATTTCCAATCAGAGCATTTGTTGTACCTGTTGAAAAATCAATTTAATAATTAAAAATAAAATATGAAACAAAGAATTATCTTTTTCGTAGCTGGACTTTTTGTGCTTACTGGTATAACATTAGCACATTATGTAAATCCAAATTGGATTTGGTTATCAGTATTTGTTGGAGTGAATATGCTACAATCTTCCTTTACAAAATTTTGCCCTCTAGAGAAAATACTTAATGCATTTGGAGTTAAGGATTAACAAAGAAAAACCACTCATTGACTGGTTTTTCTTTTAGTAGTCTCGGCAAGAATCGAACTTGCATCAAAAGTTTAGGAAACTTCTATTCTATCCATTGAACTACGGGACCATTATTTTATTAAAAAACTAAAGAACTAAGAACCCAAATAACCAATAAACCACTTTACATTACTTTATTGAAGCTGCACTCATAATATATACAGCAACACTATCTGTTCCTTTTGGTGTTTTATATTTTGCTTTAAAATCAAAAATACTATTTGGAGCAATAGTTTCTTCTATTAACTCTTCTTGATTAGTAACCTGAACGCCTTCTTTAAAATATAAAAGTTTTACTCTTACATCTTTATAACTACAAATACTTGCAGTGTTTTTTATTTCTGCTTTGTTAACTGTTTTGCCCCATAT
>JANPAT010000178.1:0-6445 GCA_031430075.1 Chitinophagaceae bacterium
GCCAATGGTTGAAAAAGTTTATAAAAGAAATTAGCAACCGATGAAAATACCACTAATAAAGAATCGTTCTTGGCTTTAAAGATTGCTTTAGGTATAAACTCGCCAAAAACTAAAACTACAAAAGTTGAAATAATGGTATCAATAACAAGTTTTAGTAAAGGATTTTCTATATGAAAAGGGTGCCAAATAGATTTATGCAATAAATCACTAAATAACATTCCATAAGCTACTAAAAAAATATTTACACCAACTAAACAGCTTCCAATAAATTGGGCTGGTTGCTCCATAAACTTGCCTAAAATAATACCGCTTTTCTTTCCTTGCTTTTTCTTTAATTCAATACTTAATCTATTTACACTTACAAAAGCAATTTCAATACCGGAAAAAAAACCAATAAAAAGTAAAGAAATACAAATAAAACCTACAGTATATACAGTATATAACTCTGACATGAAAGCAAAAATACGAAAATGTATGTACCAAATATGCTAAATCAAAAGCCTTATTGCTTTTCTTTGTAGCTATGCTGCTTGTTCTGCTTAAAACATTAGCAATTATAATTGCTTTAGCTTATAGTTTTTTATTAAGTTATTATAGAGAATGGTTTTTAAAACTTGCTTATTTCAATAGTACAGAAAAACATCAAGCACAAACATCATTTTCCATAATTATTCCTGCAAGAAATGAAGAAAAAAATATTGAAAAATGTTTGCAATCTATCATCATTCAAAACTATCCCAAACATCTTTTCGAAATAATTGTAATTGATGATCATTCAACAGATAATACTTCTGAAATTGTAGCATCTTTTCAAAATACAAATCAAAATATTCATTTACTAAAACTCAAAGATGATTTAGAGGGAAAAATAATAAACGCTTACAAAAAAAAAGCAATAGAGCTTGCTATAAATAAAGCACAAGGCGATTGGATTATTACAACAGATGCCGATTGTTTATTACAACAAGAGTGGTTAAAATTATATGATGAATTTATCACTACCCACGATGTAGTTTTTGTTGCTGCCCCTGTAATGTTTACAAAAACCAATACAATTTTATCTCTTTTTCAGTTTATCGATTTTATGGCTTTACAAGCAACAACAGCTGCTGCAGTAGCTGCTGGGTTTCATAGCATGTGCAATGGAGCAAATTTGGCTTACAATAAAAATGTGTTTGTTGAAGTTGGTGGCTTTAGAGGCATTGATAATATTGCCAGTGGAGATGATATGTTACTGATGAATAAAATTAAAAAAAAATATCCTTCTAAAATTGGTTATTTATACCATAAAAATGCAATTGCTATTACAGCACCTATGCCAACTTGGAAAGCTTTTTTTAACCAAAGAATTCGTTGGGCAAGCAAAGCAGATGCTTATAAAGACAAAACACTTTTGCCAACATTAGTATTAATTTATTTATTTAATTTATCAATAATAATTTGGCTTATTGCAAGTATGTTTAATTCTAATCTCTGGCTGTTTACAGTAGTCTTATTGGCAATTAAAATTTCAGTAGAATGGCGATTTTTAAAAACAGGGTTTCAATTTTTTGGTAAAGTGGGTTTAATAAATTTTATACTATTACAACCCTTGCATATTTTGTATATCATAATTGCAGGATGGTTAGGAAAATTTGGATCTTATTCTTGGAAAGGGAGAAGGGTAAAATAGCCACTAAGAATCTATTCCTCCATAAATCATCATTCCCAAATGTGCCAAAATTTAAAAGGATAAAAGCAATATTTTTTTCACATCTTTAATTTTCCCTTTCATAAAGAATTAATTATATCGAGTTTAATTTTTTAATTTGTTAATAATATTACAAACCATTCTTTAAAAGCTTCATAAACATTTATGAAATAATAAAGCAATTATTTTTGATGATTAATTTAATTATGAAAAAAATAATTTACTCAGTGGTATTAACTTTTATTAGCATAAGCTCATTTGCTCAAACTGTTGATGAAATAATTGCTAATCATATTGCTGCAAATGGAGGACAAGAAAAATTATCTACAATTAATACCTTACAATACACTTCTACTATGAAGTTGAATATGATGGGTATGCAAATAGATGTAAGTAGTATAAACATTATTGAGAATAATAAGTTGTTTAGAAAAAATATTAGTGGAGTAATGGGTATGAAAGGGTCTTATACATTGGTTACAGATACGGCTGGTTATATTTCTATTCCATCTGTGCAAGGCTATGGAGATTTTCCTGGTATTGAAGGGGGCATTTCAAAAATGGATGATGACAAATTTTTAATTGCCAAACAAAAATTGAATGTGCTTGAAGAGTTTTCGGCTTTGATAAATTATAAAGAAAAAGGTTTTGCAGCCGAGCTATTAGGAAAATCAAAAATTGACAAAGTAGAATGTTTTAAAATAAAATTGATTGCTGCAGATGGTGAAGCCTCTTTGTTTTTTATAGATGCTACTACTTATTTATTAAAACAAATTGAAGTTTCGGGGAAACAAATTTCATCAATTTTAGGAATAAGAGGTGGTCCAATGGGCGATATGATGGGTGGCAGAATGGATAAGCAAAAAATGAATTTATTATACCAATCTTATACAGACACTGGAGGAATTAAATTTCCATCAAAACTTATCATTCAACTGGGAGCTTCTGATATTGAAATAGAAAATAGTAGTATAGAAATTAACGAACCTGTAAATAAAAAATGGTATACGGCTAATTAGTACCTATGATAAACTCAATTAACTGAACTGGCCAAAATAAACCCTTAATAAATGCCACCAACCATTCTGTTTGGTTTTGCATTTGATTTATTGTAGATACTACAGCAAATATTATATAGAGTGAAATCCAACCAAAAATATTATGTAAAACTGAGTTTTTGGTAATAAGGGTATAAATTTTTTTCATAGACTAGCGGTATTGATATTAATTAACTCATTGGATTTTTAAAATTAACTCATTGTACTCAATTAATTTTGTACAAAAGTGTACAATTTTGGCATTGAAATTCATAGATTGGTTTTTACTTCAATAGTTTAAAATAAGTGTTAATTTTATATAAATTCTGTTGTTATTAATGAAAAAAAAGGCATGTATATTGGTTTCTTTTGGTTTGTGTTTTACCTTTTGTAATGCTCAAACAGATTATAGTAAATTAAATAATTGGGCAGCACATCCATTAAAAAAAGATCCTTCAGATAGCATTCCAAAATCTATTTTAAAAGATTACAAAGCAGATACTTTAGTAGATATTTTCTTTATTCATCCTACAACATATACAGACCCTTTAAAGCCATTGGGATTAAATGCAGATGTTAACGATGAGGCCTTAAATATTAAAACAGATAATAGCACCATCTTATATCAGGCATCTGTTTTTAATGCTGCAGGCAATGTTTATGCACCAAGATATATGCAAGCACATTACGGTAATTATTTTCCAAAAACTTCAACCGACACGGTTAATGCAATTCAAGCTTTTGAACTAGCGTATCAAGATATAAAAGCATCTTTTGAATATTTTTTGAACAACTTTAATAATGGAAAACCTTTTGTAATTGCTGCACATAGCCAGGGTACTACACATGCAAAAAGATTAATAAAAGAATTCATAGATGGCAAACCACTGCAACAAAAATTAGTAGTAGCATATTTAGTTGGTATGCCAGTGGAGTTGAATGGATTTTCAAATATTAATGCTTGTAAAACGCCCTCAGAAATTAGATGCTTTTGTAGTTGGAGAACGTTCAAAGAAAACCATAAACCCGAATATGTTTTAATTGAAAAAGATAGTATGGTGGTTACTAATCCTATTACTTGGAACGTTGATAAACCCTTTGCAGCTAGGCAAGAAAATTTTGGATCTATTTTAAAAAATTTTAATAAAGTAAAAAAGTCGATTGTAGGGGCTAAAGTTGTAAACAATGTTTTATGGTGTAAAAAACCAAGATTTTTTGGCAATATTTTTCTTGCCACAAAAAATTATCATATAGCCGATTATAATTTTTATTATTTGAGTATTAGAAACAATGTTCAGGAGAGAATAAAGGCTTATTTAAATAACCAAATCAGCAATTAATTTTATTTATCCTATTTAAATGGCGGCCAGCTTCAAACGCTGTTTGCATAAAAACATTAATCATATCTATTGCTAACTCTAAACTTACAAAGCGGGATGGAATACAAATAATATTAGCATTATTATGCAGGCGAACTAACTTCGCCACTTCTTTATCCCAACAAAGTCCTGCTCTAATTCCCTGATGTTTATTTGCAGTAATGGCTACACCATTTGCACTGCCACAAAGTAAAATTCCAAAAGCGGCTTCATTTTTTTCTACTTTACTTGCAACCGGATGTGCAAAATCTGGATAATCAACAGAAGCCAAACTATTTGTACCAAAATCTTCAACTATGTAATTGCTTTTTTTAAGCCAATCGATTATTTGAGTTTTATATTCAAAACCTGCATGATCTGACCCAATGGCAATGGGTAATAATATATTAAAACTGGTTGCTTGCATAAACTAAAGATAAACTATTTAATAAAACAGATAAAAATATTTTGATGATTGAAACATATAATTTTTTTATTGTACTATTGTCGGCATAGCAATTGAAATTTTAAATGAAAAGAATCACAATTTTTATAGTATCAATTTTGGTTTTTAGTGCCTGTAAAAATGAAAATGAAAATGTTGTAAAAAACAGTAATTATGATATTGAAGAAGGAGTAAATGAACAATTTCCTAATAACAGCTACCTTTTAGTTCTTGGCGAAACCATAAAAGATTTTACAACTATTGATAAAAATGGAAAAAACATTCAACTTTCTCAACTTTATAAAAAAAATAAACTAGTGTTATTAGATTTTTGGTCGAGCCGATGTATTCCTTGCAGAAAAGAAAATACAAATCTGGTAAATTTGTATCAGCAATATCATTCAAAAGGATTTGAAATTGTTAGTGTAAGTATTGATGAGGATAAAAAAAATTGGATCAAAGCAATTGAGCAAGATAAATTATCATGGAATCAAATTTGTGATTTTAATTCTTGGTCAGGAGTAATACCTAAACAATTTAATATAACCGAAACACCTACCATGTTTTTAATAAATCCAGAAGGCAGTATTGTTGATATAAACCTGAAAGGTGAGGCTTTGCAAGCAAAACTAAAAACAACATTTAATTAAAACGCGTATGAGAAAACTTAGTGCTTTAGCCGAATCTTTAGCTGGTAGCGAAATAGTTCGTTTAGGAAATGCAATTAGCGAAAGAGTAAAAAATGGAGAACAAATTTATAATTATACTATAGGAGATTTTAACCCAAAAATATTTCCCATTCCAACAGAGTTAGAAAACTTTATTATTCAAGCTTATAAAGAACATCATACCAATTATCCTCCAGGAAATGGTTTGCTTGAACTACGTGAAGCCGTAAGTATTTTTCTTAAAAAAAGAATGGAATTAAACTATACTGTAGATGAAATTCAAATTGCTTCTGGTGGCAGACCACTAATTTATGCTGTATTTAAAACTGTTGTTGATGATAGCGATAAAGTAATTTATACAGCACCAAGTTGGAATAATAATCATTACACCCATCTTACTAATGGCAAACATTGTGTAATTAATTGCTATGCCGAAAATAATTTTATGCCTACTGCTGCAGCTATTGCAGATCATATTGAAGGTGCAACACTGTTGTGCTTATGTACCCCTCAAAACCCAACAGGTACAGTATTAGATAAAGACGGATTAACAGCAATTTGCGATTTAGTTTTAGCTGAAAATAAAAGAAGAGGAGACCAAGAAAAAAAATTATATGTAATGTTCGATCAAATGTATTGGACTTTAACCTATGGTTCAACAGTACATTATAACCCCGTTTCACTTCGTTCAGAAATGAAAGAGTTTACCATTTTTATAGATGGCATTTCAAAATCATTTTCAGCAACTGGTGTACGTGTTGGCTGGACTATGGCACCTGTTGAAATAATTAATAAAATGAGGGCATTATTAAGTCATTTAGGAGCATGGGCACCAATGGCAGAGCAAAAAGCAGTTGCACAATATTTATTTAATGATGATGATATAGATAATTATTTTTTAGGCTTTAAAGCTGCAATTGAAAACAGATTGTATAAAATTTATAATGGCATAATTAATTTAAAAAACAAGGGATATAGTGTTGATGCCATTAATCCACAGGCGGCTATTTATTTAACCATTAAAATAGATTTAGTAGGTAAAACAACCAGCACTGGAAAGCTATTAGAAAAACAAGCCGATGTAACAGAATATTTATTGAGCCAAGCCAAATTGGCTATTGTACCATTTACTGCTTTTGGAGCAGATGCTTCAAGTGCATGGTATAGGTTAAGTGTAGGTGTTGTTAAATTAGATGATATTGAAAAAGTAATGCAGCTATTAGAAGCTGCATTAGAAAAGTTGAAAT
>JANPAT010000179.1:0-10156 GCA_031430075.1 Chitinophagaceae bacterium
GCAAGAAATCCGCCAATATTTGCAAAAGCATCTTTCTTAGCACTCATGGTGCAGCCATCGGCATAAGAAAACATTTCTAAAACAATTTCATTAATAGTTTTATTTTCAAAACCTGCTTCTCGTTGTTTAATGAAATATGCATTCTCAGCAAATCTGCATGCATCAAGAAAAAGTGGAATATTATATTTTGTACAAATATTTTTAACCTCTTTTATATTTTGCATACTTACAGGTTGCCCACCACCAGAATTATTTGTAATGGTTAAAATGCAAAGTGGAATATTTTCTGCTCCTTTTTCTTGAATGAATCTTTCAAGTAATACAACATTCATATTTCCTTTAAATGGTGCAGGGGTGGTAGGCAATTTCCCTTCATCACACAATAAATCAACACCTACTGCTTCAGAAACTTCTATATTGGCTCGTGTAGTATCAAACAAAGTATTACTTACAAAATATTTTCCTTTACTTCCTAAAATGCTAAATAAAATTCTTTCAGATGCCCTGCCCTGATGGGTTGGAATAATAATTGGCATTCCAGTAATATCCTGAACAGTATCTCTAAAATGAAAAAAACTTGGGCTACCAGCATATGATTCATCTCCTTTCATTATTCCTGCCCATTGATTACTGCTCATGGCACTTGTACCACTATCTGTAAGTAGGTCAATCAATACATTTTTTGAATCGATTAAAAACAGATTGTAATTTGCCTGTTTTAATATTTCAGCCCTCTGTTCTTTAGTTGTAAAATAAATGGGTTCAACAGATTTGATTCGAAATGGTTCAATGATAGTTTTCATGCAACATGTTTAAATAATTAAATGGAAAAAGTAACAAGGAGGAGAAACCTTAAGATGGTTTTCTGATAATATTTTTCCAAAGTTGCATGTTGCAAAAATCAACTTAGAAATTCAGAAATAAAATGACTTTCGTCATAATAATTACTTATAACCCATATTTTACAATTTAGTTATTTCAAAAAATGGTAAATTTGTTTAATCGATTTTATATAAATGAAAAAAATTCTCATAGCTATAATTGCTTTTCTGTATATCACTGCAACAACAGGGGCTACAGTTCATTTGCATTATTGCATGGGAAAAAAAGCTGATTGGAACCTCATAAAAAACAAATCGAAAACATGCAACAAATGTGGCATGAAAAAATCAACCACAGAAGATAATGGCTGCTGTAAGGATGAATTAAAATTTATTAAAGACAATTCTGCTCAAAAAATTACAGAAACTGGTTGTAACATAACCCAATCATTTATTGTTGCATTACCTCCTTCATTTATTGAAATAGCACATGTTAATTTTCCGATAATAACAAACACTGTTCTTACAATTCATTCTCCCCCTCTTATAAACACTGTTGCAGTTTATATATTACATTGTACTTATTTAATATAGATAATTTTTCTTCGATTTAACTAGACATCTTGTGATATCTAGCTTTTGGCATTTCATTTTGTCAACACAATTTAATTAAAAAAATAAAAATTAATACTATGTATTCAATTAAAATTCTGATGTTAGCAGTTTTAAACATTGTTTCATTTTCCCTTCTTGCACAACAAGATAGTTTAGTTCAAAAACTACAAACTATTAAACCTCAAATGGAGAGGTATGAATATGTTTGTCCTATGAAATGTGAAGGTGATAGGATTTATGATAAACCTGGCAACTGCCCTAAATGTGGAATGCAATTGGTAGAAAAATCAATAGATTCCACTTCTCATAATATGAAAATGATGCATCCAATGATGATGGGTGGAATGCATGGTTCTAATCATAAGAAAAAAATTCCACTAACAATTATTATGGGTGCTATGATGATAGTTGTTATGTTTATATCAAAAAGCAGGTAATCTAAATTTGAGTACAATTTATTTTACAAGAAAATAATCAATTAAAAATGAAAAAATGAAATCAATTAAAATGCTGATGATAGCAGCAATAACTATCCTATCAATTAATGGATTTGCTCAAGAAAATTCAAAAAAAGAAATCAATACACCTCATGAAAATTCAGCTATAACAATGTATTCATGCCCAATGCATAAAAATGTTGTAAACGAAAAGCCAGGAAAATGCAATGAGTGTGGAATGGAATTGAAAATTAAAGAAAATACTAAACAGGTATTTGCTTGCCCTATGAAATGCGAAGGCAATAAAACCTACAGCAAACTAGGTAAATGCCCTGAATGTGGTATGAATTTAAAAATGAAAGAAGCAGCAACTGCTACTTATGCTTGCCCCATGAAATGTGAAGCTGATAAAACTTATAGTAAACCAGGCAAATGCCCTGAATGTGGTATGAATTTAAAAGAATCTAAAAAAACAGATGATGGTCATCATCATTAAAATTTATAAAAATGATTCCTAAAATTATTTCTTGGTCGCTAAAAAACAGATTTATTGTTTTATTAATAGCAATAGCATTATTTGTATTGGGGCTTTTTAATATTCAGAAAAATCCTATTGATGCTATTCCAGACCTCAGCGAAAATCAAGTGATTGTTTTTACAGAATGGATGGGTCGTGGACCACAGATAATGGAAGACCAAATAACTTATCCATTAGTAAGTAATTTACAAGGTATTCCAAAAGTTAAAAACATTCGAGGCACATCCATGTTTGGGATGAGTTTTGTTTATGTAATTTTTGAAGACAATGTAGATGTGTATTGGGCAAGAACAAGGGTTTTGGAAAGATTAAATTATGCTCAACGTTTATTACCAAAAGGTGTTACACCTGCCTTAGGGCCTGATGGTACTGGTGTTGGTCATGTTTTTTGGTATACACTTGATGCAAAAAATATTGACTTAGGAGAACAAAGAGCTTTGCAAGATTGGTATGTAAAACTGGCTTTGCAAACTGTTCCTGGTGTTGCAGAAGTAGCATCTTTTGGTGGATTTGAAAAACAATATCAGCTAGTTATTGACCCCATAAAATTACAATACTATAATGTTTCATTAATGGATGTAATGAATAAAGTTAAAGCTAGTAATAATGATGTTGGAGGAAGGAAGTTTGAAATGAGTGATATGGCTTACATTATTCGTGGCTTAGGTTATATAAAAAATATTGATGATATAGAAAGTATTGCAGTAGCCAATTTCAATGGAATACCAGTAAGAGTTAAAGATATTGGTTCAGTGCAAATGGGAGGCGATTTGCGTTTAGGTATTTTTGATGAAAATGGCTCTGGCGAAGTGGTTGGTGGAATTGTTGTAATGCGTTATGGAGAAAATGCAGATAAAGTAATTACTGCAGTTAAAGAAAAAATGAATGAAGTACAAAAGGGTTTGCCAATTGGTGTAACATTTAAAACAGCATACGACAGAAGTAATTTAATTGAATCAGCAATTGAGAATATAAAATCTAAATTGATAGAAGAGATGATCATTGTTGCAATAATTGTAATCATCTTTTTATTTCATTGGCGAAGTGCACTCAGTATTATTATTCAAATTCCCATTACCATTGCTTTAAGTTTTATTCTGCTCAATTATTTTGGAATTTCGTCTAACATCATGTCGTTAACAGGTATTGCTTTAGCCATTGGAGTTATTGTAGATAATGGCATTATCATGAGTGAAAATGCTTATAGGCATTTATCTGATTACCAAAATAATCAACCTCAAAAATTGTAAGCCATGAAAAATTTATTTAATAAAATAAGCAAAGAAAATTATACTAAAATACCCGAGGCTGTAAGAATGAGTTTAATTGAAAAAGCTTGCAAACAAGTGTCTAGAGGTGTTTTCTTTTCTACCATCATTATCATTGCTTCATTTTTACCAGTTTTTTTATTAACAGGACAAGAGGGTAAATTGTTTCACCCATTAGCATATACTAAAACATTCATCATGATTGTTGATGCCATTTTAGTCATCACCTTAGCTCCTGTTTTAATATCATTTTTTATGAAAGGGCGTTTCAGTCCTGAAAATAAAAATCCTATTAACAGATTTTTAGAAAGAATGTATGAGCCATTAATACGACTTTGTATTAAATGGAGAAAAACAACTATTGCAGTAAACCTTATTGCTTTAGCAATCAGTATTCCATTGGTACTAAGTTTAGGCAAAGAATTTATGCCAGCATTAGATGAAGGCTCAATTTTATTTATGCCAGTAACCTTACCTGATGTATCGAACAGTGAAGCAAAAAGAATTTTACAAGTTCAGGATAAATTAATTAAATCAATTCCTGAAGTTAAAAATGTTTTGGGAAAAGCCGGAAGAGCAAATACTGCAACTGACAACTCTCCTATTAGTATGATAGAAACTATTATTCTTTTAAAACCTCAAAACGAGTGGAGGAAAAATATAAATAAAAATGATATCATTAATGAGTTGAATGCAAAGCTGCAAATACCAGGCGTTACAAATGGTTGGACACAACCCATCATCAATAGAATTAATATGCTTTCAACAGGTATAAGAACAGATGTCGGTTTAAAAGTGTATGGCCAAAATTTAGATACCATTTATGCCTTCTCTGAAAAAATAAAAAAAGAATTAGAAGGAATTGAAGGGGTGAAAGATTTATATGTTGAACCTATTACAGGTGGAAAATATATTGATATAACTGTAAAAAGAAATGAAATAAGTAGATATAACTTAACTGTTGATGATGTGAATAGTGTTGTAGAAATTGCTTTGGGTGGTATGCAATTAACAACAACTGTTGAAGGGCGACAACGATTTTCTGTAAACGCCAGATTTGGTCAGGATTTCAGAAACAATTTAGATGCATTAAAAAGATTGCAAGTACAAACAATGCAGTTTGGTCCTATACCACTTGAAGCAGTTGCAGATGTAAATATTTCTGAAGGTCCGCCTATGATTAATTCAGAAAATGCAATGCTGCGAGGAACCGTTTTGTTTAATGTTAGAGAAAGAGATTTGTCTGGCACAGTGAATGAAGCAAGAGAAAAATTAAATAAAATGATAACCAAATTACCAAAAGGTTATTATATGGAATGGAGTGGTCAATATGAAAATTTAATTAGAAGTGAAAAAACTTTGAAAATGATTTTACCTATTGTACTCATCATCATTTTTATCTGTATGTATTTTGCTTTTCATTCTGCAAGAGAAGCTTTTTTAAGTTTAATTTCTATTCCATTTGCTTTAATTGGTGGAGCATTTATTATTTATTTCTGGGGAGTAAATTTATCTGTTGCTGTTGCTGTTGGTTTCATTGCTTTATTTGGTTTAGCTGTTCAAACAGGAATTGTAATGGTAATTTATTTAAACGATGCCATGCAACAATTGGTGGAGAAAAATGGAAATTCAAAAGAGACTATCAGTACAGATGATTTAAGAGAATATGTAATATATGGTGCAGCAAAAAGACTTCGACCAAAGCTAATGACAGTTTGCGTTTCACTCTTTGCTTTAATTCCTATTCTTTGGAGTCATGGTGTTGGAAGCGATGTAATGAAACCAATTGTATTACCTATGGTTGGTGGAGTTTTAACTTCTGCAACTCATATACTTCTTGTAACACCTTTAATTTTCTTAATGGCAAAAGAATACGAACTAAGAAAATATGGAAAAATTGAAGTTCTAGAAACAAAACATTAAAAATATTGAAAGTAAAAAATATGAAAAGTTTTAAAATATTAATAGTGATAATGTTTATGTCTTTCATTACTAAAGCTCAAACAACTTTAACGATTAAAGACATTCAATTAGCCATCGAAAAAAATCATCCCACATTAAAAATGTTGGATGCTGCTGCACGTTCAATGGATGAAGCAGCCAAAGCTGCATATAGTTGGATGCCTCTTGAATTGGGTGCAGGATTTTTTATGACACCCTATAATGTTAACAAATGGAAATCGATGGAAGGCAATCCTGGTATGGGAACTTTTATGATTTCTGCACAACAAATGTTTCCAAATAAAAAAAAGCAACATGCTGAGTTTGCTTATATGAATGCACAATCATCTATTGAAAAACAAAAAAAAGATGTAGCAATAAATGAACTGCTTTTTGTTGCAAGAAAAAATTATTATGATTTGATTGTGCTAGCTAAAAAATTAAAAGTATTAGATGAAAATAACAAGCTGTTAAAATTTATGATGCAAAGTGCAGAAATAAGATATAAAAATGGATTAGGAAAAATAAGTGCTTACTATAAAGCACAGGCAGCATTAGCAAATGTTGAAAACATGCAACTCATGTTACAAAGTGAAATTACACAAAAGCGAATTGCCATTAACATTGTAATGAATAGAAATGCAGATGAAATTTTTATCATTGATACCAATTTTGTTTGGATTGATTTTGATAAAAACATGTTCAATGTTACTGCTTTAATGAATGAAAGAAGCGATATAAAAGTGCTCAATAAAAATATAGATGTAAATAAATTAGAAAGAGAAGCTGAACTTGCAAAATTAAAACCAGAGTTTGGAATTAAATACGATCATATGACTGGTTGGGCAGGCCAACCTTTACAATTTTCTTTAATGGGTATGGTTAAACTACCATTAACTAGCTGGTCATCGAGAATGAATAAAGCTAAAGCTGAAAGTTTATTATGGCAAAATGAAGCTTTAAAAAATCAGCAACAGATGATTTTAAATGAAGCATCTGGCATGGCAAATAGTAGTTATACAGAACTTGAAGTAAAAAAGAAGCAGATGACATTATTTGAGCTTAAAATTATTCCTGCATTAAGAAAAAACTTTCAAACCTTACAATTGGCTTACGAACAAAATACACAAGAGTTATTTGAATTGTTTGATGCTTGGGAAGCTTTAAACATGAGTCAATTAAATTATTTAGATGAGTTGCAAAAAGCTTTACAAATGCAAGCTGAATTGATTAAAATTATTGAAATAAAATAATTTAATTACAATGAAAAAAACAATTATCAAACCGTTGTTCCTTACAATTTTTATTGTGCTGATTTTAACTGCATGTAATAATAATAAACAAGAACAGGTTTCTAGTTTTACATACACCTGCCCAATGCCAGAAGATTCTGTATTTTCTGATAAGCCTGGCAAATGCCCAAAATGTGGAATGAAATTGATTAAAATTGATCAACATTTAAATCATACAACCATTGATTCGCTGAATGAAAAAGCACTTGGATATTCTTGTCCAATGCATCCACAGATCAAATCAAAAATGATGGATAATTGCCCCATTTGTGGTATGCAATTAGAAGAAGTAAAACCATTATCAGAGTTTAATTCTTTTTCACTAAATACATTAATCAAACCAGCCAACCAACAAGTAATTGCAAATATTGCGATGATTCATATGATGGATAGAGAGGAAAATATTGAAATGCAAACATTGGGTTTTATAACTTATGATAACAGACAAGTAGGTTCTATTACAACAAATTTTTCTGGCAGAATTGAAAAGCTTTATGTAAAATATAGATACCAAAAAATTAATGTGGGCGATAAAATAATGGACCTGTACAGTCCAGATTTAATTACAGCTCAAGAAAATTTATTATTCCTTTTACAAAATGATGCAGAAAATATTATGCTGATAGATGCAGCAAAGCAAAAACTTTTTTTGTTAGGTATAAGTAATCAACAATTGAATCAATTAATTCAAAATAAAAAAACATCATCAACTATTTCAATTTATAGTAAGTACAGTGGACATATACATGAGAGTAATAATTTACAAATGGGTAATAATGCTGCTGTTCAAATGAACAGCATTTCAACAACAGCAGAGCTACAATTAAAAGAAGGCATGTATGTACAAAAAGGACAAAATATTTTTACTGTATTTAATCCTAATAAAGCATGGGCTTTATTAAATATTTATTCTGGTCAAACTGCAATGGTTAAAGTAGGAAATAAAGTAAATATAAATCCAGAAACAAATGCTCAGTTACATTTTAATGCAACAATAAATTACATTGAACCAGTTTATAGAACTGGAAGTAAAACTTTATCGGCAAGAGTTTATTTCGATAATTCAACTTATAAAATTCCAATAGGTAGCCAAGTAAAAGCTACAATTTATGCAGGAAATCGTTCAGCAAATTGGTTGCCTGTAGAAGCAGTATTATCATTAGGTTTAGATAAAGTAGTTTTTGTTAGAAATGGTGAATCTTTTAAAGCCCGAAAAATAGAAACAGGAATTATTCATAAGCATTTAATTCAGGTACTAAATGGAATTACAACAAATGAAGCAGTTGCTTCAAATGCACAGTATTTAGTAGATAGCGAAAGTTTTATTAAAACAAATTAATTGGTATGAAAAATTTTAAAGTCATAATAATTTTTACTTTTTTTCTTTTAGCATCTTGCAAAACAAAAGAAGAAAAAGTAACTGCATTAGATGAATATTATACTTGTAGTATGCATCCTCAAATTATGCAAGACAAACCCGGAACTTGCCCTATTTGCCACATGGATTTAATTGTAGTAAAAAAAGCTAAATCTGCAGAAAATGAAATTATATTAAACGAAGAACAAATTAAATTAGGCAATATTCAAACAGACAGCATAAAAAATGGAAAAATATCTAATCAAGTTGTATTAACTGCAACTGTAAGTACAAATGAAGTAAAAGTTAAAAGTATGAATTCAAGAATTATGGGCAGAATTGATCATTTATATTTTAAAAATGTTGGAGATTATGTTACACAAGGCTCAGCAATTTATAATCTTTATAGCGAAGAATTAAATAATACAAAACAAGAATATTTAGTTGCACTTGAAAAACAACAAACACTAGGTAATTCAATAATTGATTTTAACCGATTAATTCAAAGTACAAAAACAAAATTACTTTTATGGGGCATTTCAGAAAAGCAAATAAATGAATTAACAAAAACTAAAAAAATAAATACCCTTACAACATTTTATAGCAATACATCAGGTTATATAACAGAATTACCAGTATTCGAGGGGCAGTATGTTGCTGAGGGAAATACTATTTTAAAAATTGCAGATTTATCTAATTTGTGGGTAGAAGCACAAGTGTACACTTCACAGTTATCTAACATAAATCTAGTAGGAGAAGCCATTATTACAATACCAGATTTACCTGGAAAAGAATGGAAAGGAAAAATTGAATTTGCTAATCCAGAAATAAATTCAGCATCAAGAATAAATTTAATTCGATTAAATATTGAAAACTCGAATGGGCAATTAAAACCTGGAATGCCAGCCTATGTAACTATAAAAAATAAAACTATAAATTCATTAACACTTCCATCAAATGCAGTTTTAAGAGATGGGAAAATGAATACTGTTTGGATAAAAAATGGAACAAATAAATTTAAAAGAAAAATGGTTGAAATTGGCCTAGAAAATGAAGATAGAATAGAAATAAAATCAGGTTTAAATAATGGAGATATTGTAGTGATTAATGGAGCCTACTTATTACAAAGTGAGTTTATTTTTAAAAAAGGTGCCGATGTTATGAATGATAAAAATAATCATCAACATTAATCTAAGATTTTAGTAGAAACTACATTAAAACTACTACATGTATTTCAATTTCATTGTCTAACATTAAATCTTAATTTAGATAATTATAAATTAACAAATAAGAAAATTTAAAAAAGTATCAACCCTTGTTAATTATTCAAATGTTTATGGAAGTATTTTACTAATAGAATATCATATGTGAAACATGTAAGTTATTTCTAACCAAATGTAATTTCCTCATTTAAAGCTCATGTATTTTCATTCTTTAAATAATTATTCAATTATTATGAAGAAGAAAAAATTAACCACGGCTAGCGGAAGTCCATTTACGGAATTTGAAAACTCAATGACTATCGGGAATCGTGGACCTGTGTTACTACAAGATTATTTTCTACATGAAGATATGGCACATTTTAATCGGGAACGTATTCCTGAAAGAGTTGTTCACGCAAAGGGTTCAGGTGCTTTCGGAACATTTACTGTTACAAATGATATTTCGCAATATACAAAAGCAAAAATATTTTCATCAATTGGAAATCAAACAAAAGTATTTGTACGTTTTTCTATTGTTGGTGGAGAAAAAGGTGGTGCCGATAGTGAAAGAGATCCACGTGGTTTTGCCGTAAAATTTTATACCGAAGATGGTAATTGGGATTTAGTAGGTAACAATACACCTGTATTTTTTATTAAAGATGCCAAAAAGTTTTCACACTTTATT
>JANPAT010000180.1:0-2142 GCA_031430075.1 Chitinophagaceae bacterium
TTCGCGCGCGGCTGGTGACGCCGATTCTTGTCGAAGAGGTTGACCCCGCCTTCGTCCATGTAGATCTGGTCGCCCATCATCAGCAGGAATTGCGGCTTGGCTTCGGCGATGTACTTTCCCAACGCCTCCCACTGCCCATCCTCTTCGGCGACGTTGCACGAGATCGCGCAGACGGCGAGCTGCGCCATCGATCCCGGATCGGGAAACGTCCGGAACGATCCCTTGCCGTTCGCGATGGTGCGGCCCTCACGCACCACCGCATAGCGATACACCGTATCTGATCGCAGGCCATTCGCCTCGGCGATCGCGGTCCGGAATTCCAGCTGGCCACCCAGCTCGGTGCTGACAAATCCAAACAGCCCCGCGCCGTGCACCCTCAGCCGGTAGGAAGCGGGATCGTCCGCAACCTGGATCCACACACGGCTCGACTGGTGGTCAGTGTGGCCCACGATCGGGCCGAGCACGATCCGGGCGACGGCGCGCGGCCAGGCCAACGTCAGCCCTTCCGGTCGTCCAGCGCGCCCAGCTGCGAGGCCCCGATATCGGCGACGATCTGGGCAGCCAGCTTGCGGTCGATCGGGACGGCAATCGCCGCACGCTTTGCTTTCCTGTCCGCAGGCCCCAGCGCGGCATTGTGGCGCTCGATGAACGGCGCGGCAGTCAGCGCCTGCGCCAGCCCGCTCAGGTCACCGATCCCTGCCGACTTCAGCAGGTTCAACCGCTGGCGGTCAAAGCCCAGCGCCTTTCCAAGTTCCGCGAGCGGAAGGTTCCGGGGATCGCCTGCTTTCAACTTCGACCAGCGGCCGACAAGCACGTTGACGATGCGCACGTCGTTGAGCTTGCCCGGCGTTTTTTCCTGTTCGATCGGATTACCGAGCATTCCGGCCAGCCGCGCACCGAGCGCATTCCATCGCACCACTGTCTCCAGCGCCAGCGCGCGCGTCGATCGCGCGGTGGCTATGGCACTTGTCGGAAGCCCGGCCAGCCCGAGCTCGCGCGGGCCGATCTTGACCGGCCGCAGCGGCGTGACCGACGTCAGGCTGTTCAGCACTCCGAGCCCGCCGCCGGGTGCAAAAGTGAAGCAGGTGCCAAGTATCCGTGTCTCGCCCAGCAGAACCCCGGTCTCCAGCGGCGAACGGGCGCAGTCGCGTTCATATTCGGCGCGCAGCGTCTCCAGCCACAGCTCGACCAACGTCTTGTAGTTCGCACTGCCGCGAAGCACGCCGGGGATCTGAAGCGCGTTGCCGTTGGTCGCGATCACATCGGCGATGAGGCGACCGTCCGCACCGATGACCCAGTTCTCGATCACCGGGCGCGCAGTGGCCGCCAGCGCACCCGTCGCGC
The DNA here is from genome assembly GCA_031430075.1 of Chitinophagaceae bacterium. Lineage (GTDB taxonomy): Bacteria > Bacteroidota > Bacteroidia > Chitinophagales > Chitinophagaceae > CAIVPM01. The sequence goes on from JANPAT010000180.1 coordinate 1,345, forward strand.
CGTGCCTTATGTCGACATCCAGATCGTCGACCGGCGTGCCGATCGGATAGGTGCGATAGACATAGCTGAGCAGCCGGCCGAGGTGCAGGTTGAATCTGAAGGGCTCGTCGAAATCGGGCTCGACCGGCGGGTCGTCCAATACGCAGACGCGTTTCAGCTTGGCCTCGACGCAAAAATCCTCATCCTTCGGGACGATCGCGACGACCGTGTAGTCCTGGATGCCCTCGATTCCGCTCGATCGGCGCTGCAGCAACTGGCCAAACCACAGGCTCGGATCGGAGGAGTCGACCGACAACTGCTCGAGTGGCCGAGGCGACAGCGAGAAGCGCAGATAGGGTGTGCCGACATATTTCGTGTTGAGCAGGGTCAACACATTCTCGACCCGGGTCATGTGGCTCACCAACTCGCGCCGCTCCTGCGAGGCGTCGCGGGTCGTCGTGTCCGAAACCTGGTCGATAGAGCGTCGGCCCGCGACATTGGTCGTTGTCAGCGAGGCCGATGCGCCGATGCCCAGAAACGAGCCGCCCGCCGAGACGGAGGCTGTGCTCGCGATGCTGGCAGACGATTCATGCACCTGACTCGCGCTGTGCCCGATGGCTTGATGCTCGGTCGCGCCTTCGAAATTCTCGCCCCCGATCACGCCCGTCTGCAGCATCTCCCGGCGCAACGGCGCGGCGGCGTGGAAATACGGCCGAATCGTGCCGAGCTCACCGCTCTTCTTGCGGATGATGAGATCCAGCCGCGCGTGATAGCAAGGCACGCCTTCGCCCAGCATCGAGGCGATGATCGACCCGGCGC
>JANPAT010000181.1:0-2606 GCA_031430075.1 Chitinophagaceae bacterium
GGTGCCAATGCTATCCGTTTTCTCGAACATGCCGGTTAGCCTCAATGCGCTGGCTGCAATGCCTACCTCTCCCGACGCAATCGTATCGGTAAGTGATCCAACTTTGCCGGCTGTCCCGCTGAACGTCTCTGACAACTCAACTGCAACGAGGGATACGGCCGCAAGGGCTGCGGCTGCGGCTGCTACCGTCCCTAAAACGCCAACGCCTATCCCTGCCACCGGTGGAGCAAGGAAACCACCTGCTTTGACTGCGGTACCCGCTGCGGCTGCAATCCCACCTGCTTTGACTGCGGTACTACCCGCTGTGGCTGCTACACCACCGGCTTGCTTCGCTGTCGATGCTAGTGATCCAACTTGCTTGGCCCCGTCAACCAGCGAACCGGCTGCGCCTGCGACGCTTGCTACGCCACCGATGCCCTTACCGCCACGACTGGCTGCCAATCGCATGTTGGCCGCTGCGGCGCGATTGGCTGCGATCTCTTCTTGAAGCAACTGCGCGTGGTATGCACGCAATTGCAAAAACTGGGGACCTGCCATTGCTGCCGAAATCTTAGCAACCTTGTTCGCCGCATCGGTTGATTGGCGAATGGATCTCCAACCTTTGGAAAAAGCTGCAAGGATATCAACACCGCCACCCAACATGCTTGTTGCGCCTTCGATCGCAACCAAACCCTTTAGGATCTTTTCCGACGATTCCTCACCTACTAAGCCAAGTTGAACAAAGCCTTTGACGCCTGCTAATAAGCCGTGTGCTGCTCGCTTAACGGCTTCTCCTTGCATCTCGGATGCAATCATTTGTCGATTAACAGCAACGTCCATCTGCTCCGACATTTTTGCGTAAGCTTTGCCCTGGTCTGCAACGCGCTTCGCGTATTCTTGCCGGATTTGGGCCGTGGCAATACTCATCGGTTCTGCCAGCGAACCGATTTTCTTGTTTAGCGATTCTTCTATCTTGTCCACGGAATCAATCGAAACGCCCTCGAACTCCTTGAACACATTTTGCAGGTTCTTGGGTAAGCCAAAATCGATCTCAACGCCCTCGGATGCCTGGGCACGCAAGCCCTCTATCTGATAACCGACCTCATCGAACATTGCCTTCAGGTCTTCTGGCATCGTTACGGAAACCGACACTGGCTTGGCCGCTTGGCCTTGCATCCCTGAAATTGAATCGGTAGCGGCCTTGGCTTGCGATTGGATCTCATCGAAGCCTTTGACGGAAACAGTTGATGCGGATGGAACCGGTGGAACGTCGATCGCAACCTTTGACGGCTTGGCTGCCTGTGATTGAAGATCTGAAATCGATTTGGTAGCTGCTCTCGCATTGGTCTGGACGGTATCTAAACCTGCAACAGAGACATTGCCGGTATCGCCCGAGTCAACAACAACGGAAACATGCTGCGCGATAGGCTGGGATGTTGCGGATCTCAGATTGGCAATCGCTGCGGTAATCAACGAATAGGAACTGGCGGCTGACCCGCCGAACGCTCGAACCTGATCGACAACCCCAGTGATCGAACTTTTTATCGAAGTCACTGCGTCTCCGATGGCCACTGCACCTGCGGAGAATCGTGACTGGACCTCTTCCATCGATTTGGCTATGGCCTCCAGACGGGCTTTCGTATCGGGGCGCTCCATCACTCCGATGGAGAACATTAGTTCGTCGTCTTGCTGGGCCATGTGATTACCTCGTTAGCTTGCTGTGGTGGGGGGGGATGCAAGCAGGTTAGAGAAAACGCAAACAGACTGCGAAACGGCAATGGCAGGTGCTGCAATGCGAGAACTGTACGACTCGGCTGCTAAACAACGAGTTACGGAAGGAGCAAAGAAAGGCGGTGTTGAGAAATCTAAGAAGACAAAAGTAGATTCCTGCCCTGTGGCACTTTTGCCACAGGGCACAATTGAATTACAAGAGTGTTAGCCGGTTCGAAGTCGGTGGCAAAAGTGCCACCGACTTCGTCTGATTCGGAAATGAAAACCACCACACTCGACGATTCACAATCAAAGCCTTCCAGCACAAAAACACGCGATCAGGTCGGCAAGCTAGTAGGGGTATCTGGACGGTACATCGACGATGCGACTAAACAAAAACAGGGTAGCACGCGCTACCCTGGAAACTGTCGGGATACATCCAACCACCGATGGTTTTTTACTCGTTCAACTTGATTCTGTCGGCGATGATTGCAGATTCGTTATTGATGTGCGAAATGATGGCATGGGAACGCCTCTGGTATTCGTTGAAAGTCAATCGCTGCTGGGCTAGCAAGCGGGTGAACTGCTCAATTGACATATCAGAATCGGCTGCGCTATCGGTCAAAAGCTCTGTGACCTCGTGGTAACTAGCAAGCACTGCATTGGCGCGGATAACATCCGGTCGCAAATACGCTGGGACCAACTCAACATCTAGAAAACTAACCATTATCTGGCCCCCAAAACGATCTCGGAACGTAACAGCCTGTCGCATCTCTGGGAAAGGGAATCGGCCTGGGCCTGAATTGGAAGTGGACCATGAACAAGCTCGGTCAAACGCTTGCGGTACGAACCAAGATTGGCGCGAAGGATTGCCCGGACTTCTTGTAAGTCGCTGGCCCGTAGGTTGTTTTGCTGGG
>JANPAT010000182.1:0-7003 GCA_031430075.1 Chitinophagaceae bacterium
AGGGACTCTGCGTTTGAATTTTAGTTTATATTACGCTGAGTCCTCTTCGAGAGACTCTGCTAGAACGTGAGTGTGTTAACTATTAATTATTATTTTCTAACATTTTCTCAGCATTTTCAGCCATTTGTAATGCTTCAATAAATTCTTCTATATTACCTCCAATTACTGAATCTAAATTATAAGAAGTTAATCCAATTCTATGATCGGTAACTCTGCCTTGTGGCCAGTTATAAGTTCTAATTTTAGCACTTCTATCGCCAGTGCTTACTAATGTTTTTCTATGGCGTGATATTTCTTCTTCATGTTTACGTACTTGTTCTTCATACAATTTGGTACGTAACATACCCATTGCTTTTTCTCTATTTCCTAATTGTGAACGTTCTGTTTGACAAACTACCACAACACCAGTTGGAATGTGCGTTAAAAAAACTTTCGATTCTACTTTGTTTACATTTTGTCCACCAGCACCGCCACTTCTTGCAGTTTCCATTTTTACATCACTTTCTTTCAATTCAAAATCTACTTCATCGGCTTCTGGCATTACAGCAACAGTTGCAGCACTTGTATGAACACGACCCTGAGTTTCTGTATTGGGAACTCGTTGTACACGATGCACACCACTTTCGAATTTCATAGTTCCATAAACATCTTCACCTGTAACTTCTAATATTACTTCTTTATATCCCCCAACAGTTCCTTCACTTTCAGAAACAATAGCAGTCTTCCAACCCTTCTTGCTGCAATATCTTAAGTACATGCCTAATAAATCACCTGCAAATAAACTGGCTTCATCACCACCAGTTCCTGCACGAATTTCAAGTATAGCATTTTTATCGTCTTGTGGATCTTTTGGAATTAATAGTTGTGTGAGATGTTTTTCGAGTGCTTCTTTTTTTTCTTCTAATGATGGGAGTTCCATTTTAGCTAATTCCTTCATATCCTCATCAGCATCATTTAAACTTGCTTTAACAAAATCAAAATCATTTAAAACCCTTTTATATTCTTCGTAAGGGTTAATAACTTTTTCTAAAGACTTATATTCTTTGCTTAATCTTCCATATTCCTTTTGATTATTAATAATCTCTGGATTAGTAAGAGCAATACCAATTTGGTCGAATCTTGCTTTTAAAGCATCTAATTTATCAATCATTGAAACACAATTTCGGGCTGCAAAAGTAATGATTGATAAGTTAAACTTGCTTTGTAAATTATATTATTGACAAACCCATTAAACAGTTTGTGTTTTTTCAAGTCGAAAAAAGTATATTTTTGAATAGAATAAATTAAATTATGAAAAAAATCGTTTTCTTAACAGTATTAGTTTCTATTATATCTTCTTGTAACAAAACTGAAACGCCTGTTTCAACTTTAGCTTTAACAAATGCAAATATTGCTGGTAATTATAAAACTACAGGGGCTACAATATCACCAGTAGGCTCTACATTAGTTTTTGATTTTTATACAAACGATACTTATTTCCCACCTTGTAAAAGAGATGATTTAAATACATTCACTGTATCTGGAATTTATACTTATACAGATGTTGGAATTTATTGCACTACACCACCTGCAGCACCTAGTTCTGGACCTTATACTATAACTGGTTCTGACCAATTAACTTTTAGTGGAAAAACTTATAAGGTTGAAACCTTTACTACAACTACTATGGTTATTGGATTTGATAGCACAGGGGTTGGCAGAGTAAATTTAACTTTAACTAAGCAATAAGATTTTCTATTAGATTGTTTTCATCAGATTCTTCTTCTGGTTCAATATAGGTTTCTGCAATGTTGTAGGTTTTTACAAAATTGCACCACCTACAATCTTCTTTGCCACAGCCTGTATAGAATTCTTTGTTTTGAATTTTTTTCCAAGTTGATTTGATTTGCTCTTTTACTGTTGTTATATCAGCATCAGAAATATTATTTTTTTCTTTTACAAATTCTTTTTTTGGGTTAGGTTCAATAAAATCGAATTCGGTACTTAATACTTTCCAATTTGGGTTGAAGGAGTTATTATCTATTAAAATTTTATAGAAAACAGCTTGTCGCCAATAATCGCCACCATTTGGGTTTTTATCGTTAGGAGCATCTAAACTTTTCTTAACTTTTTTAGCTTTTTCATAATCGCCAGTTTTATAATCCACCACATTAACCTGTGATCCATCAAATTCTAGTTTATCCAATTTTCCTCTTATTGGAATTTCATCTACTACATTTCTTATATTTTTTTCTGTTGTTACAATTTTATTAAAAGTGCTGATATATTTATCATAATAATTAGCCAATATTTCAACACCTTGTTCTTTTCTTCTATCAAATTGTTCTTGTGTAAAATTTTCTCTGTGTCGTACTAAATACCAATTATAATCTGCAATAAACTCTGATTTACTAGGAAATTGATTGTTGTTTTGTTGCATTTTTTTAAACAACATATCTAAAGCATGGTGTACAGCCGAGCCAAATTCCATGGCTTCGTTTCTACCACTGGGTACTCTAATAATATTGTTGTAATAAAATTGTAACGGGCATTTTAAATAATTATTAAGTGCTGTAACATTCATTACAAATTTTTCTATAATTCTGTTAATGAAATCTTCTTCAATTTGAGATAATTGTGGTTTGGCTTTAGATGAAAATTGAGCTAAAATAAATTCAGTTTTCTCTTCATTAGTTAATGTTTGCTGATTTACTTGAAAATTAAAATTATCTTTTATTTCTGCAATAAACTTTGATGGTTCAGCTAATTTTCCATCAGACTTAGCATTGTAATAACTTATATAAACATGTTTAGCAGCACGAGTTAAAGCTACATAAAATAACCTTCTTAACTCTTCTTCATTTTCTTCATCTGCATTCAACTGAGATGAGGTTTGAAAAATATTATTTGGTAATTTAAATCCTTTATTTCCTTTTCTTTTCTTTTCCCAAACATGGGCAACTGTGCCAGCAATAAATACATGATCGAACTCTAAACCTTTACTTCCATGAACAGTTAATAAATTAACACTTTTTTCATTTCCAATGGTTTCAACTAAAGGCAATGAAAGGTTTTCATCCATCATCATTTCTAAAATACCCACTAATTCTTTTAAACTTAATGTGGTATTTCTTGCGGTTTCACTTTTAATAAAATTAAAAAATGCTGTAAGTAATTTTAAACCAAAATGTTTTTCATCACTTTGCATTATTTTACTCAAAATTCCAGTGTTGGCAATAATATTTTCAAGTAATGTTTGAATGGTACAATTGCTCACATCGGCAATAAGTTGCTCTAAAATATTTGATGCATTTTTTAGTTCGTTGCTAATTCCATTTGAATTAAATAAATCTTTAGGAACTTCATTTGCTTTAGTATTGAGTAAAGAGCGAATAGATGTTTTCTCATCATCATATCTTTTAGAAGCCACATTAACAGTTAGTTTAGCAATTTCTATTGGTTTAATATTCCAAAAATTAAAATGCAAAATTTCAAATAGCATTTCATCACCTTCATAAGGCACATCATGTTCTGCAGCTAAAAAATTAAGTATTAAAATGATTTGAATAATGAGGGGTTCTTTAAGAATATTAATTTGTCGTTTACTGTAATAAGGAATTTGAATATGATTTAAGTAATTGGCTAAAGCCTCTCCATATTTATTTTCTCTATAAATTACTGCAATCTGATTTGGAATTACACCAGCTGCTAATAACGATTGTATTTTTTTAGCAATAAACATCAGCTCATCTTCTTCAACATTGCATTCGTATATTTCTGGTAGATGTGTTAAGCCAATTAAATTTTTATTAGCAGTAATAATATTTTTTGAGAGGTTGGCAATCTTATTAATTAATCGTTGAAAATTTTTATCAATAATAGATTTTGAAACATCTAAAATTGGTTGAACAGATCTGTAATTTTCAACTAATACAATGGTTTGAAGTTGCTGTACATAGTTTTTTGCAAAGCCTAACATGTTTTCAACATTTGCCCCTTGAAACCTATATATACTTTGGTCATCATCTCCAACAACAAAAATGCTTTCGGTATAATTGGGTTCAAATAATAATTCTATTATTTTGTTTTGTGTGCCACTGGTATCTTGATATTCATCAACCAAAATATGATTGTAATTGCTTGCATATTTTTCAACAATGTGAGGATATTTTTCAAAAGCAGCAATCACCCAATTAATCATATCATTAAAGTCGTATAAATTATTATCATTCATTAACTGCTTATAGTTTTCAAATTCATTAACAGCAGCTTTTAATTTTTCCATTTTGGAAAATTCCTCATCAATTAAATGTTGTTTAACATCTCCAGCCTTAAATCCTTTGTAAGCTTTTTTATAAATGAATTCATCCTCAAAAGGTAGGTTATTACAGTAGGTTTCAATTTTTTCTAGTAAAAATTCTTTAGTCCATCCTTCTTTTTTTATAGCATCAAAAAGCGATTTGAGATTAAATATTTCATAGTAAACATCGCCTCTGTATCTTTTTAAAGGATTATCTTTTTTAAAATTGTTAATGAGTTTTTTGTACAGAGCAACTTCTTCTAAATCACTTATTGGATTTAAAGAGCGTTTATTAAACAGGTCTAAATTATCTTGAATAACATCGTTACAAAAAGAATGAAATGTATGTATGTTTACTTTATAAGCATCCGGCCCAATAAATTCTAGTAATCTTTTACGCATAGCAAAAGTGCCTGCATCGGTATAGGTTAAACATAAAATATTTTGAGGAAGGGTATCTGTTTCTAATAAAATTTTGCCAATACGGGCACTAAGAATTTGAGTTTTACCTGTACCAGGCCCTGCAATAACCATTACTACACCTGAAATGGTATCAACAGCTAATTGTTGTTGGGAATTTAACTCATGATAAATGTTATAGTACTTTTTTAATTGGTTATCCTTTTGCATAATTTATTTTGTGACTTTACAAAGAAACAATTTACTATTACATTTTTGAGTTTGGTAAAAAATGTTTTTCTTGGCATATAATCAGCATAATAATGACGCCATTATTAAAGAATTTTAATATTTTTTCAAAAGAAATTAATATTTTTTAGACAAGTTTGGCATTTTCATTTATTTTTTATGTAGAATTGCTGTCTCTAAAAATAACAAAAACAATTTTTTAACTAAAAATCGATTGTATTATGGCCGACATTAAACCATCTGCAGTTAAATCTGCAACAGTAAATCCTCCAAAAACTGGAAATGCTATTTCATGGATAGCTCCTATTGTTTGTATCATTTTAGGATTCTTCATTTGGAGAATTTTATTGGGTTCAGCTAGTAATTTTGCAAAACCAGATCCAGATCCAAGCCATTGGTTTTGGCCAAACCACCAAGGTCCAAAAGGTGCCTTAATTAGAATGTATGAAGGTGGAATTATTGTTCCTTTCTTAATTAGTTGTTTTTTAATTGTTATCACTTTTGTTGTTGAAAGATATTTAACAGTATCAAAAGCAAAAGGCTCTGGCGATATCAATGAATTTATTCGTAAAGTGCAATTTAACCTTGCTAATAAAGAAATAGATAAAGCAATAGCAGAATGTGACAGACAAAAAGGAAGTGTAGGTAATGTAATGAAATCTGGTTTACGTAAGTATAAAGATATGATTTCCAATACTGAGTTAGATACTGATCAAAAAGTATTAAACATTCAAAAAGAAATTGAAGAAGCAACAGCACTAGAATTGCCTATGCTAGAAAAAAATCTTGTATTCCTATCCACCTTAGCTTCAGTAGCAACCTTAATTGGTTTATTAGGTACGGTTATAGGTATGATTAAATCATTCTCTGCATTAGGAGATGAAGGTGGTGGAGGTGCAGCTGCATCAGAACTTTCAAAAGGTATTTCAGAAGCTTTGTATAATACTGCTTTAGGTATTGGTACTTCTGCGGTTGCTATTATTTGTTATAATATGTTTACTACAAGAATTGATTCTATAACTTATGGAATTGATGAAAGTGGTTTTACATTAACACAAAGTTTTGCTGCAAACTATAAATAAAAACTAGTTTGTGGAATTTGTTAGGATTTGAATCTAATACATATAAACAATAATAAGAACAATGGGAAGAGCAAAATTGCCTAGAAAAAGTACCGTCATTGACATGACAGCCATGTGTGATGTAGCATTTCTTTTATTGGCGTTCTTTATTCTTACTACAAAATTTAAACCTGAAGAGGCTATTACAGTGGTTACACCAAACTCTGTATCTGCAAAACCGGCTGAAGAAAAAGATTTTGTTATAGTTACTATTGATGCAAAAGGTAAAGTGTTTATATCAATGGATGATGAAGAGAAAAAAGAATTCATAGCCAATTCTTTAAATAATACAAGAAATCTTGGAATAGATGTTAATGCTTTCAAAAAAGCTTCATTTTTTGGAACGTCATTCAGTTCAATAAAATCTTTTTTAGCTCTAGATGATAGTCAGAAAAAGGGTGATATGTTACCTGGAATTCCAATAGATACAACCAAAGGAAATAATGAAATGGTAGAGTGGATGCAATTAATTGCCTCTGCATATCAAGGATTAAAATTGAATAACCTCTATGTTAAAGGAGATAATAATTCAAAATATCCATCATTCGAAGCAGTAATAGAAGCATTTAAGAAAAATGATTTTATGAAGTTTCAAATGATAACAAGCCCTGAGGCAGTTCCTGTAGGATCTGAGTATTATAAGCTAAGAGATAAAGGCGAAAAAATAGAAGATTAATTATTTAATTATAAAAAACTTACGCAATGGCAGAAATGGATACCTCGTCGTCCGGTGGAAAACATAAAAAAGGTCCCGGCGTAAAAAAAGGAAAAAAACTATCAACAAGAGTTGACTTAACACCCATGGTGGATTTAGGTTTCTTGTTAATAACGTTTTTTATTTTTACAACAACCATGAGTAATCCTACAGCAATGAAATTGTATTTGCCTAAGGATACTGATAAACCCGAAGAGCAAAATAAAGCCAAAGAAAGCGGTGCTTTAACATTGCTTTTAG
>JANPAT010000183.1:0-2734 GCA_031430075.1 Chitinophagaceae bacterium
TTCCACCAACCCAATCCCAAAACTCAAACATATTTTCTTTGTCAATTCCAAAATTTACAACAGCTTTTTCATTGGTACTTAACGCCACAAAATGTTTAGCAATATGTTGTTCATCTTTTGCAACACTTAAAAACCAATCTCGTGCAGAATGAGCATTGGTCATAGTTTCTTGTGTAGTAAATGTTTTAGATGCAATTAAAAAAAGCGTTTCATCTGCTTGTACTTTTTTTAAGGTTTCTGTAATATGAGTGCCATCAACATTGCTTACAAAATAAGTTTCAATGCCTTTAATCCAATATGGTTTTAATGCTTCAGTAACCATAACAGGACCTAAATCACTTCCACCAATTCCAATATTTACAATGTATTTTATTTTCTTTCCAGAATAACCTTTCCATTCTCCACTATGAACTTTATTGCAAAAGCTCTCCATTTGTTGCAATACTTTTTTTATGTTGATAGAAATATCTTCACCATCTAACAAAACAGACTGATTGCTTTTGTTTCTTAAAGCAGTATGCAACACAGCACGATGTTCTGTTTCATTAATTTTATCTCCTTTAAACTGAGCACTAATGGCATCTTTAACTTTACTTTCATCTGCTAATTGCAGAAGTAATTTTAAAGTTGTATCGTTAATGATATTTTTTGAATAATCGAAAAAAACATCTTGAAATTGTAAAGAAAAAATTTTGAAACGATGTTCATCTTGTTCAAACAATGCTTTCATCTGTTGCTGCTGCATTTGATGATGATAATGCTCTTGAAGTAAAGCCCAAGCTTTAGTTGTAGTAGGATTTATTTTGTGTAACATGATTGATTTTGTCTGTTACAAAGTAAAGACGAACTGATATTTATTAAGGATTATTTTTTTGGTGGAAGTGGAAAAAACACACTAGTTATTTTTTTGTATTTCTTAAAATCTTCATTTTCTTTATACTTTTCTTCAAGCATCGGAATTCCTGAAACAAAACAAATGAGGTAAGTAATCAGCAATGGACTAACAATAGTTAAATACCCATTTTCAACTGAGGTTGCCATAATAAAAAATCCCCACCACAAAACTACTTCGCCAAAGTAATTGGGATGACGCGAAAACTTCCAAAGCCCTGTTGTAATAATTTTTCCTTTATTATTTTTATCCTGCTTAAAATGTTGCATTTGTGAATCTGCAATAGCTTCGAATAAAAAACCAATTAACCATATTAACACTCCAATAAAATAAAGAGCATTTAATTCTTGTGGTGCTTTATTGTTAATATAAATAATTGGAAGAATGATGAAAAATAGAAATATGGCTTGCAATAAAAAAACTTGTAAAAAACTTCTGAGATAAAAATTTTTCCATTGTTTACGCCAATTAGCATATCTGAAATCTTCTGGTTTTCCTTTGTTTCTTGAGTATATATGGAAAGTTAATCGTAATGCCCAAATGCTTAGAAGCAAATTAGTAAAAAAACTAGTTAATGATTTTTCTGATAAATACCAAGCAGACCAACCGAGTAATAAAAATCCAAGCCCCCAAGCAATATCAGCAACATCATTTTTCTTAAGATAAACAGCTACTAAAAACCAAAGTATAACATGAGCCAACAAAATAAAAATTAAGATGAGGTAATGGCTCATACAACATATTTAATTGCAATAAAATAACTAATTGTTGAAACTGTTGCAGCAATAAATGCACCCCAGCATAAATCAACAATAGTTACTAATAAAGACCAATTTTTTAGCAATGCTAAATTGGTTAAATCGAAAGTTGCATAAGTAATTAACCCAAATAAAGCCCCCATAGTTAAAGCATTTTTCCAAGATTGCATATCGATTGAGGGTTTAATTACAAACAACACTAATCCTACAATGAAGAGTAAATAAAAAATAATTGCAGCAGTCCAATTTACATCTGGTCTTAACAAAATACCAATATGTTTTGCGTAAAAGTTTTTTGCAATTAGTGTTAGCCAAATTAAATCAATGGCAAAAAATATACATAGAGTAAGTCCATAAATTTTTAATAACATAATACAGTAGTTTATGGTACTAAGGTAAACTTTAAAAAATGATTGGACCTTTAAACTTGGAAAAAATAAAAAAGGCTTAGAAAAATCTAAGCCTTTAAGCGGTGAGAGAGGGATTCGAACCCTCGGTACAGTTTAACCCGTACGGCAGTTTAGCAAACTGCTGATTTCAGCCGCTCATCCATCTCACCTTTTGTGATCGGGTTGCAAATATAGAAGCAATAAATAAACAGCAAAACAATTTTTAATATTTTTATTAATTCATCTTTATTCTTTAACTGCTCAATCGTTACATTTGCAAACTTAAAAACAATGAAATGGCAACAACATCAGACATTAGTCGTGGAGTAGTACTTAAATTAGATGGAAGTTTATACACTGTAGTAGAATTTGGAGAAAACAAAACTGCAAGAGCTGCTGCAAAGGTTTGGGCAAAACTTAAAGGCGTTGATAATAGTAGAACTATTGAAAAAACTTGGAATAGTGGTGAAACTGTTTATCCTGTTAGAGTTGAAAAAAAGACTTTCCAATTTTTATATAAAGATGATCAAGGGTATAATTTAATGAACAATGAAACCTACGAGCAAATTGCTATTGCTGAAGAAATGATTGACGGTGTAGCTTATTTAAAAGAAGGTGCTGAAGTTTTTGTTTTAACAAATACTGAAACAGACATGCCAATAGGTGCAGAATTACCTGAAAAAATTGTGGTTTTA
>JANPAT010000184.1:0-1501 GCA_031430075.1 Chitinophagaceae bacterium
AACATTCAAATAAAGAAAAATTAATTCAAAAAATTAGTGGCTTTTTAGTTGGTCAGGGATTTACTGAAATTCTTACCAATTCAATTACCAATAGCAAGTATTATTCTGAAGAGGAATTAAAACATACAGTTAAAATGTTGAATAGTTTAACTATTGAGTTAGATATGATGCGACCATCTTTACTTGAAACTGGTTTAGAAACTATTGTATTTAACATTAATCGAAAAAATAATCAATTGCAGTTATTTGAATTTGGTAAAACATATCATCAATATAAACCCAACGAATATAATGAGGTTGAACATTTATCGTTATTAATTTCTGGAAATTATATTGAAAATGAGTGGAAAGAAAAATCGAAACCTAATGATTTTTTTAGAGCAAAAGGAATTGTAGTTGCATTATTAAACTTATGTGGAATTAGTCAATTTAAAGTTGAAGTGGATAAAAATGATGCTCATATTTTTAACATTGTTGTTGAAAAAAATAAAATAGGAAAATTAATTAAGGTTTCTAAAAAAACATTAATCCAATTCGATATTAAACAAGCAGTGTTTCAAATTGATTTTATTTTTAAACAATTATTAGATGCGAATATTACAAATAAAATTGTTTATAAAGAAGTAAGTAAATTTCCAAGTGTACAAAGAGATTTAGCATTAATTATTGATAAAGATTTAACCTTCGATAAAGTTGAAACCGTAACTAAAAAGCAAAACTTAGCATTGCTGACAAACATTAAATTGTTTGACGTTTTTGAAAGTGAAAAGCTTGGACCCAATAAAAAATCAATTGCAATTAATTTCACTTTCATGAATGACGAAAAAACTTTAACCGATAAAGAAATTGATGATACAATGAGTAAATTAATTAAGAGCTTTGAAAAAGAATTACAAGCTGAAATTAGAAAAAGTTAGAATTTTCTAATACCTTAACCTTATGGAAGAAAACATTCACCAAATAAAAACTAAAGTACAATTGCTGGTTAAGCAATTTCAACAACTGCAAAAAGAGAATAGCAAATTAAAAGTTGAGCTTGGTGAATCAAAAAATAAATTGAAACTGCAAGAAGAAACAATAACTTTATTAAAGAATGAAATGTATGCTTCTAAATTAAATCTCAATCAACTTACCAAACAAGATAAAGCAAGTTTAGAAAAAAGAATTGATGGTTATTTAAAAGAAGTAAATACTTGTCTCACCTTACTTAACAAAGATTAACATGTCAGACCTAATAACAGTAAATGTAATTGTTGCAGATAGAAATTATCGATTAAAAATTTCTCCTGAAGATGAGGCTGTATTAAGAAATACTGTACAAATTATTAATGAAAAAATTGTAGAATATAAAACTCAATTGGCAGGTAAAGACATGCAAGATTTTGTGAGTATGGTGTTATTGTGGTTTGCTACTACTAATGTAAAACATTCAGAGAAATTTATACAAGATAAAGAAATAGAAACTAGTTTAAATCAGGTAAATCAGTTATTAGATAAAGCA
>JANPAT010000185.1:0-12011 GCA_031430075.1 Chitinophagaceae bacterium
AGATTATGTATTTGGTAAACAACCCGATGCTAAATGGTTAGAAAGAAAAGCAGCTGCAGGTTTATTTAGTATAGATAGTAATTTCAATTTATTATTCCGTCAAAATTTTGAACAAAAACTTAGTATCAATGCACAATTAGAACCTATAAGAGAATTAACAATTGATATTACTTTAGAAAAATCATTTAGTAAAGAATATACCGAATTATTTAAAGACACTTTATTCAACAATAAATCAAACAGCAAACAACATTTAAACCCTTATGCTGCTGGTGGATTTAGTGTTTCATTTATTTCATTCAGTACATTATTTGGAGCCGTAAATCCAAATGAAGTTTCAGAAATTTTTAAAACTTTCCAAAGCTACCGACCTATTATTTCAAAAAGGTTAGCTGCTGAAAATCCATACTGGTCAGCACAAGGAGGCACTATTGATGCCAATGGTTATGCAAGTGGTTATGGGAAATATAGCCAAGATGTTTTAATACCATCTTTCATAGCTGCATATACTAAAAAAGATCCAAATAATGTTTCGTTAATTAAACAAAATAATAGTTCGGTAAGAAACAATCCTTTTGCAGGAATTCTGCCAAAACCTAACTGGAGATTGAATTATACAGGTTTAAGCAAAATTCCTGCATTAGCAAAAACTTTTACATCCATTAACATTACACATCAGTATAGTGGAACTTTAAGTATGAATAGTTATACTAGTGCATTACAATTTGCTGATCCTTTCAGGTATGGTGCACCACAATTTAGAATTGGCGATACTGGTAATTATGTTCCTTTCTTTTTAGTACCAAATATTACCATTCAAGAACAATTTCAACCATTAATTGGTATAGATATCACTACAACTAATCAGCTCAATTTAAAGTTTGAATATAAGAAAAGTAGAATATTAAGTTTAAGTTTAGTAGATTATCAATTAAGTGAAACCAATGCAACAGAATGGACTGTTGGGGGAAGTTTTAGAAAGAAAGGTGTTAAACTACCCAAATTTTTAATGAAGCTAATATCTAAAAAAGATAAACTGGAAAATGATTTAAGCTTTAAGTTAGATTTAAGTATGAGAGATGAAGCAACAAGTAATTCTCGATTAGATCAGCCCAATGCATATGGTACGGGTGGACAAAAAGTAATTACCATACAACCATCATTAGATTATGTAATTAATAACAGAATTAATTTAAAAATATTCTTCGACCAGCGAAAAATAATACCCTATATATCAACAGCAGCACCAACAACAAATACAAGGGCTGGTATTCAAGTCAGAGTATCCTTGCAATAAATTTTAAACAGAGTTTTTATGTAACTTGCACTGCTTCGTAATTAATGAGAAAAGTAAAGTACTATTATAATACCCATACACTAAAATTCGAGAAACACGAAGTACCTCTTCGTGTTCGGCTGGCTCAAACATTTGGTTTTATTGCTGCATCAATTGTAACAGGTGTTATTATTATGCTTATTGTTTTTAGATATGTTGAAAATCCAGAAACCAAATTAATAAGAAAACAAAATGAAGATTTAAGAGATAATTATGCTTTAGTTACTGAAAGAATTAAGCAACTGAATTTAAAAATGCAAGAGCTAGAAACCAGAGATAATAAAGTGTATCGTTCTGTTTTCGAAGCCTTACCCATACATGATAGTGCCAGATTAAAAGATCAGGAAATACAAAAAGAGGTACAATTAATTCAAAGTTTAAGCGAGTCTCAATTACTAAATTCTGTAACCAAACAAATTAATAATCTTACGCTACGAGTAGCTTTTCAAACTAAAAGCTATAATCAAATTGATAATATGGTAAAGAATAAAGAAAAATTATTACTTGCCATACCTGCTATACAACCCATTAGCAATAAAGATTTGAATAGAATTGCTAGTGGATTTGGTTATCGCTTACACCCTATTTTAAAAATTGGACGAATGCATGCTGGCTTAGACTTTACTGCACCAATTGGAACACCAATTTATGCAACTGCAGATGGAAGAGTGAGTACAACAGAATACAATGGTGGTTATGGAAATCATGTAGTGATTAATCATGGATTTGGTATTGAAACTTTATATGGACATATGAGTGCAATTAAAGTAAGAGTTGGAGAGAACGTAAAACGTGGCGAAATTATTGGCTATGTTGGCAATACAGGTTTAAGTAGTGGTCCTCATTGCCATTACGAAGTACATAGAAAAGGAAACCCTGTTGATCCTATTTACTATTTTTATAGAGACCTTACTCCTATTCAATTTGATAGAATTCGAAAACTTGCAGCTGCTGCTAACCAAAGCTTAGATTAATTCATTTTAACAATATTATAAATTATTAATTTTATCTTTGCTTGGCATGAAAGCAAAATTCTACTTATTTTTTTTAGTAACATTAAGCCTATTTACTATGCCACATGTTGCATTGGCTAATTCAAGTAAAAATGAAACTTGTAAAATGAGTTGCTGCAATAAAAAAGGCAAAAAAGGAATTAAAGAAATGAGTTGCTGCAATAATAAAAAGTCATCTACTAAAAACGACTTTGATGGTCGCTGCAAACATAAATCATGCGAATGCCCTGCATCTAGTTTTATAGCTACTTTTAACCCCAACTTTTCAGTTTTTACAAAGTCAGTTACAATTGCTTCAGAAGCTAAAAAAATAATTCCAGAGACTATATCCCTCTCAAAAGGATTTTATTCTATTTGGACGCCTCCCGATATCGTGTAAGATAATGTATTAAGCCAAATCCATAACATACAGAATATTGTATGTGTTTTTATTTACAAATATTAAATTATAAATTAATGAAATTATTATTCAAACATATTTTGATGCTAACAGCTTTTTTATTTACTGGTATCACATTACAAGCACAAATTAAAAACGCAATAACTACAAGTGCTAAAGTTTATGGCAATTGTGGTATGTGCAAATCAAAAATTGAAAAAGCCGGCAATTTAAAATTAACATCTAAAGTTGTGTGGAACAATGAAACTCAACTAGTAAAAATTACTTATGATTCAAAGAAAACTTCTGTAGATGCTATTTTAAAAAGAATTGCAGATGTAGGATATGATAATGAAAAATATCAAGCAACTGATGAAGTATATAATAATTTACACGGATGTTGCCAATACGATAGAGTATCAAAAGAACAATTAATAAAAGTTGAAGATAAAGTTGAAGAAGCATCTATTGAATCTTCTACAATGGCAACTCAAAATTTTTCACCACTGAAAATAGGAGATGGAATGCCAGCAATTACTCTAAGTAATATATTAGGCAAAAATATTAACATCACAGATTTTAAAAACAAATGGGTATTCATTGATTTTTGGGCCTCATGGTGCAAACCATGTAGAATTGGAAACAAAGAGTTAGTTAAATTGTTTAAACAAACAGAAAGAAAGAATTTAGAAATCATTAGTATTTCTCTTGATACTGATAAAGCTCAATGGAAAAAAGCTGTTACAATAGATCAATTAAGAAATATTCAATTGATAGACCCAAATGGTTTTGAAGCAAAAACTGCAACTACTTTTGGTGTAGAGCAAATTCCATCATCATTTCTTTTCAATCCAAATGGAGTGTTAGTAGAAATAAAACCTAATATAAATATTATTAAAACCCTAATTAATTCTAAATAATGAAAATCTTTAAAAATAAAATCACCATACTAATTGCAATTTTTATGTTAAGCAATTCAGTAATTGCACAAGTATACAAGGCAGATATTATTGCAACTGGACTTACTTGTTCGATGTGTTCAAACGCAATAAAAAAACAATTAAAAACAATTGAAAACGTAGATAGTGTTGCTACAGATTTAAACACCAATACTTTTAGTGTTTTTTTAAAAAAAGATCAAGTTATTTCTCCTTATATCCTTAAAGAAAAAGTAGAAAAAGCTGGCTTTTTTGTTGGTTCTATGCAGTTAGATCTTGATGCTAGTTATTTAACATCTAACTCAACACAATTTATTAATATAAATACTGGCGATTTAAAAAATAAAAAAACTGTAACCATACAAATCTTAGATAAAGGTTATGTAACTGATAAAACTTATAAAAAATTAGAAAAGCAATTTGGCAAAGTGAGCAGTTACCTAAAACAAAACGAAACCGATTTTCATTTTAAAATCATTAATTAATGAAAAAAAATATTCTAATTATTGCTTTAGCAATATCGTTTAATACTCATGCACAAGAATTATTTGTAGTTACAGACCCAGCAAGCAATGTACCTGCCGGTTCTATAAGTATTAGATTATCACAATCTGCTTTCAAAGAAAAATTTGAAGATGGCTATAACTATCACATGATGCCTGAACTTACTTGGGGAATGAATAAAAATTTAATGTTCAGAGCAACAAGTTTTATTAGTAATAGAAATGGTAAATTAGTTACAGAAGGTGCAAATGTTTTTACAAAATGGAGATTTTATAGTGAAGATGATATTCAAAGTCATTTTCGTTTAGCTGCTTTTGGAAGATATAGTTTTAATAATTCCGATATTCATCAAGAGCAAATTGAAACTATGGGCCACAATTCTGGTTATGAACTAGGTTTCATTGCAACAAAACTTGTAAAAAAATTAGCCATAAGTACATCAGTTAGTTTTGAGCAAGCACATGATAATAAACCAAATTATAAGTTTCCTGTAACACAAGGTACTCAAGCAACAAATTATACTTTTTCAATAGGTAAATTAATGTATCCTAAAAAATATACCAGCTATAAACAAACCAATATAAATTTAATGTGTGAACTATTAGGTCAAACTATAAATGCAAATGGAAAGTCTTCATTAGACATTGTTCCTTCAGTTCAATTTATTATTAATAGTCAAGCAAGAATTGATATTGCATATCGACAAGAACTATTGAATTCAATGTTTAGAACAGCACCCAATGGTGTTTATATCAATTTTGAATACACATTTTTTAGTGTGTTTAAATAAACTTACTTTTAAAATTGTGTGTTTTAACATTGAACATATTATTCAGCATTCCGATACATTAACTATAAGGTATAACAATGTTTTACCAAATTTAATTTCAGGTATACAAGTTTTAAAATTTGAATTTCCCACTTACTATTTTGTAAGTGGGTTTTCTCATCCTATACTTCCTGTAATTACTTCAGATGGATTACAATTATTTGAATGGGGCTTAATTCCTTTTTGGGTGAAAGATGAAGCCTCAGCTAAACTCATGCAACAAAGAACATTAAATGCAGTTGGGGAAACTATTTTTGAAAAGCCTTCTTTTAGAAAAGCTATAATCCATCAAAGATGTTTATTACCCATCAATGGTTTTTTTGAATGGAGAGATTTCAACAAAACAAAATATCCTTATTTAATTCAAATAAAAGATGAAGAAATATTTTCTTTAGGCTGCATTTATGATACATGGGTTGACCTTTCTACTGGAGAAATTAGAAATACTTTCAGTATCATCACTACAATTGCAAATCCATTAATGAAAAAAATTCATAACCTAAAAAAAAGAATGCCTTTAATTATTAAAAAAGAAGATGAAGCAATATGGATAGATCAGAATTTAAGCATGCCAAATATTCTTTCACTCATTAAACCTTTTGATGAAAATCAAATGACTGCTTATACTGTTTCAAGAGATGCTAATAGTTCAAGGTTAAATAGAAACCAAGCTTATATCATTGATAAAATTGTTTATAACGAGTTGCCTAATTAAACTTTAATTTGTAATCTATTTTATTAAATAAGTTCAACATGAAATCAAAATTATTTATTGTATTATTTGTACTCATTGCTTTAATTACAATTTCTTGTTCAAATAAAACCCAAGTAGATACATTAGTTTACAATGCCACCATTTACACAGTAGATTCAAGTTTTTCAATAACAGAAGCTATGGTAATTAAAAATGGAGAAATCATTGAAACAGGAACAACCACTTCACTTGAAAATAAATATGTTGCTAAAGAAAATATTGATGCTCAAGGAAAATTTATTTACCCAGGTTTTATAGATGCACATGCACATTTTATAGGTTATGCAGAATCTTTAAACAGAGCCAATTTGTTTGGAACAAAGTCTTGGGATGATGTATTAAACAAGTTACAATCATTTAGTGAAACCCATCAAGAAGGCTGGCTTTTAGGTCGTGGATGGGATCAAAACAATTGGCCAACCAAGGATTTTCCAACCAACGAAAAATTAAATAAACTTTTTCCAGATAGACCCGTTTTATTAACACGTGTTGATGGCCATGCAGCTATTGCAAATGATAAAGCTTTAAGCATTGCAGGAGTTACAGCAGGAAATAAAATGGTAGGTGGAGATGTTGTAGTTAACAATGGAAAATTAACTGGATTACTAATAGATAATGCAGTTGATTTAGTTACAGTAAAAATTCCAGAAACTACTCCAGTACAATTCGAAAAATTATTATTACAAGCACAAGCCAATTGTTTTGCTTTTGGATTAACAACAATCGACGATTGTGGAATGAATTATAAAAATGTAGAAAAAATAAAAGCCTTACAAGATGCTCAAAAATTAAAAATGCGTTTTTACATCATGCTCAGTGATGAAAAAGAAAACTATGATTATGCAGATGCAAAAGGAAAAATTAAAACAGATAAAATAAATGTAAGAAGTTTTAAAGTATATGGTGATGGGGCTTTGGGCTCAAGAGGTGCATGCCTATTAAACGATTATAGTGATATGCCAGGTCATAAAGGATTTTTATTAAGTAATCCCGAACATTTTGATTCAGTGGCTCAACGCCTTTACAACAAAGGGTTTCAAATGTGTACACATGCCATTGGAGATAGTGGCAACAGAACCATATTAAATATTTATGCAAAATATTTACAAGGTAAAAACGATTTACGTTGGCGTATAGAACATGCTCAGGTAGTGAATGAAAATGATTTTAAATTATTTGCTGAAAATAATATTATACCTTCTGTACAACCTACACATGCTACTAGTGATATGTATTGGGCAAATAAAAGATTAGGCAATGCAAGAGAAAAAGGAGCTTATGCATACCAAACATTATTACAACAAAATGGTTGGTTGCCTTTGGGTACAGATTTTCCTGTAGAAGATATTTCAACATTTAAAACTTTTTATGCTGCAACCATAAGAAAAGATGCTAATGGTTGGCCAAAAAATGGCTATCAAATTAAAAATGCATTAAGCAGAAAAGAAGCATTAAAAGGTATGACCATTTGGGCAGCTAAAGCAAATTTCGAAGAACACGAAAAAGGCACTTTAGAAAAAGGGAAATTTGCTGATTTTATTATTTTAGATAAAGATTTATTACAAGCCAGTGAAAAAGAATTACTACAAATTAAAGTATTGCAAACTTTTTTAAATGGTAATAAAGTGTATCAACAAAAATAAAATATTTCGGTATAATAATTGTTCATCCCATTAAAACTTAAAAATTATGAAAAAAATAATCGCTGTTTTTGCAATTGTTGCAGCAATAACTTCTCTTTCGTTTATAAATGCAGATGCATTAAAAATAGGGGGCACAATGCCAAAAGCTGATGCTAAAATGTTAGACATCTCAGGTATAGAAATTAGCATTAAGGATGTAATGAAAAAAAATGGAGTATTGGTAATGTTTAGTTGCAATACCTGCCCTTATGTTATAAAAAATGAAGCACGAATTAAAGCTATTAGTGAATATGCTTTGCAAAATGAAATAGCTATAATCATTCTAAATAGCAATGAAGCATATCGAGAAAAAGACGACAGTTTTGAAGCTATGAAAACCTATGCCAATACACAAAATTTTAAATGGAATTATGTAGTGGATAAAAATCATGAATTAGCCGATGCATTTGGAGCTAATAGAACGCCTGAATGTTTTTTATTCAACAAAAATTCAACTTTAGTGTATCATGGTGCAATTGATGATAGCCCTGCTGATGAAAGTGCAATTAAAAGAATTCATTTAAAAGAAGCAATCAATGAAATGATGGCAGGAAAAGATATTACTATAAAAGAAAGTAAAAGTGTGGGTTGTACTATAAAACGATTGAAATAATTTTCTGAGCATTTTTCTCAAAGCCTATTCAACATTGCAATAGGCTTTTTATTCGGTTGCTTCCTGCAAAAATGCTTCAAACTTTTTGGCATTCATCTCTCCTTCAAAAAAATTTCTATACCCTTTTTTATTATTAACAATTATTGTTGCAGGAATGGCACCACTCCAAGAAGAATCTATCTTATTACAAAAATAATCTGCATTAGTTTCGTTTAACCAAGCATGGTTAGTTTTATATTTATTTGCCTTAATAAATGCAGGTAATTTTTTTGGTAAATAGGAAGCCAAATCAACACTAACCAAAAGCAGTTTTACTTTTTTTAATTTGTATTGTTCAATAAGTTGAATAAAAAATGGAATTTCTTCATTACAAGGTTTACAAAATGTTGCCCAAAAATTCACAACATAAGTAGTGTCATTTTTTGCTGAATAAAATGTAACTACATCGGTTATCTTCCATTTTTTAATTTTCTGAGAATAAACAGCGTTTATAAAAACAAGCAAAAACAAAACAATAATTAATTTTTTAATCATAATATAAAATTAGCTGTTTATAAAGTACTTTTAATATTATATGAATCTTATACACTTCCAAAAAAAAATAATTTGCAACATCATCTTTAATTTCATTTAAAGAAATTCAAAAATTTTAAGCTATTGGGGTGTGTCTACACTCGCCTATACTGGAAAATAATTTATGCACCCAAATCTTATATACTTTACAAAAGAATTAATTTGAAACTTCATATTTAACTTAATTCAAAAAAAATTAAATGAGTTAAATTCGAAAATTTACTAATCAAAAAATAAAAATTCATCATGAATAATAATATATCCTTGTTTATGGTTCGATGGAAAAGCAAATGAAGCTGCTGTATTTTATTGCAATGGAATTAATGCATAATCAAAACTTGCTCTAATCATTCTTATATCAATTAAAAAAAATTGCTTAATATAACAACACAAAATTGCTTAACAAAAAAACTGCAAAAAATCACCAAAATTTCTTGATAGAGCTTAAGCCTACTGCGATTTTATATCTGTGGATCTTATAATTTTTTTATTTATATATAAAATATTTCCCTGTTTTATATTATCACTTTTGTTACAAAGTCATTTCTAATAAAATTAGAATTACTAATTATAGTTATAATAATTGTGTTTACATTATTTAGAGCTGAAAAAGCCAAAAAAAGAAATTGAAATTATCAATTTAATAACAAAACACAAGGTTTATTAACCTGTTATTACAAAGTGCATTTACACTTCAATAAAATGTGACTGCTGAAAAAATAATTATTAAAATGAAATATGACAAATGAAATAATCTCAATTAATCATATGAAAAATGGAATTTAAAAAATCAAATATTCTTGAGGGTCAGCACATACTTTCAGAAGAATTTTTTAGTTTAGTAATAAACAGTTTGCCCGACTACTCAATTTTTACAGTAGATAATAACTTAAAAATTAATAGTTGGAGTTCTGGCTCAACACAATTATTTCTGTACGAAGTTGAAGAAATTATGGGAAAAGATTTTGAATTAATTTTTACAGAAGAAGATAAAAAAAATGGTATCCCAAAATCAGAAATAGCAGAAGCTTTAAAGGAAGGAATGGCGTCAGACAACAGGTGGCACATTCGTAAAGATGGCAGTAAGTTCTATGCTTATGGGCAGGTGTATACACTTACAGGCAAAGATGGAAAAATAAAGGGGTATGTTAAGATATTGAGAGATTTAACCGAAAGACAAAATGCAGAAAAATATGCAAAAGAAGTTGAAGAAATAAGTGTTTATAAACAGAGTATTCTTTTTGTACTCTCACACGATTTCAGAAGCCTGTTATCAGGAGTAACAAGAACTGCTGAATACTTAAATACAAATTTTGATAAGATAGATAGGCTTAAAGCAAAAGAAATGATTGCTCTGCTTTATACCTCATCAAAGGAAGAGTTAAACCTTTTAGACTATTTAGTAGAATGGGCAAGAATAAAATATGCAGAAGATCCTTTGGCTCCTACAAAAATTAATCTGTACAACTTTGTAAAAAAAGTTTTTGAAGAATTAAAGCAAAATTCCGTTGCCAATAACATACATTTTCTCAATAATATAAATCGCAGTATAAATGTTTTTGCAGATGGGGTTATGTTACTTTCTATACTTCGAAATTTAATTTTAAATGCAATAAATTATTCAAATAAAGATGGCGAAATTTTAGTTAATGCAAAAAGAAACCAGAACATGATTATCATTGAAATTAAAGACAATGGAAATGGTATATCAAAAGAAATGCAACTTAAACTTTTTACCCCACAAATAACCACCATATCTGAAAGTTGGAAAAAAAATAAAGGAGCTGGAATAGGGCTGTTATTAGCGAAGGGTTTTGTTGAAAAAAATGGAGGTAAAATATGGGTAGAAAGTACAGAAGGTGTAAGCTCGTCCTTTTATTTTACTTTACCAGAGGGTAATAATAATTAACAACTCAAAAAATAATCTGTACAAATAATAATGTGAAATGAAAAATTATTTAAATTTACAATATCGGCTAATTGTTTAGTATATAGTAAAATATTACTGTGACTGAGATGGCGTAGCTGTAATAAAAGTTAATGCAAATAGTTTGTTCCAACATAGTTCATAACAAAAAAAAATGTATACAATTAAAGTTTGCTTACAATGCAACAATCAATAAAATTTTACGCGATTTAAATTTTGTAAAGTATAGCAGTACTATAAAATCGTGGTACATACAAAAAAACAAAAAGCAACTCGATACTGTAATTCAATCCCTTCAAGGCTTTGCTACGGTCAATACCACATTCATTCATCTCAACAATAATTTAATCATACCCAATTATAGTGTAGATATTGCAATTACTATATGTGAGCATAATAAAAACCAATTGCAGCTATTTGTAAAAACGCTCACATTAAAAGCTTATAGCAAATCAACTATCAATACTTATAAAAACGAACTCACTATTTTTTTTAAAACTTTAAAATCGGTAAAAGCAGATGAACTAAAAACCGAGAGAATAAAAAATTATTTATTTTATTGTCATGATACTTTAAAGCTTAGTGAAAACACCATTCATAGCAGAATGAATGCATTAAAATTTTATTACGAACAAGTTTTAAAAAGAGACAAGTTTTTTTGGGATATTCCTCGACCAAAAAAACCATTACAATTACCTAACGTAATAAGCGAAGAAAAAATTTTAAAAGGATTATCCGAAATTAAAAATCTAAAACACCAAATACTTTTAATGACAGCTTATAGTGCAGGCTTAAGAGTTAGCGAAGTAGTGAATATTAAAGTTTCTGATATTAACAGCGATAGAATGCAAATATTTATTAAAAGAGCAAAAGGAAAAAAAGACAGGATGGTTCCACTAAGCAAAGTTGTATTAGAATTTTTAAGAGAATATTATAAAAAATATCAACCAAAAATATGGCTATTTGAGGGCCAGCTAAAAGGCACATCTTACAGTTGCAGAAGTGCACAAACGGTTTTTAACTATTACTTCGAGAAAATAGGCATACCCAAGTATATTACTTTCCATAGCTTAAGACACAGTTATGCAACACATTTGTTAGAAGGAGGAACAGATATAAAATATATACAAGAATTATTAGGACATAACGATATTAGAACAACTTTAAAATATACCCATGTAAGTAAAAAAAGTATGCAAAAAATAGAAAGCCCACTTGACAAGATTTTTAGAGAACATACTAACAATTAAAAAGTACGTGGTTTAATAACAATACAAAATGTACGTAGTTTTAAATTGCGTACAAATACATAAATTTATTTTGAAAATCAAACATTTATTTCACAAACTCAAAATTTGGCAAAACAAAAACATGCGTATATATTTGAGTAAGGCAAAATTTGCTTTCAGCACATCTTCTAAGTTTGGCAAGAACCAAACCCCGATGATTAAATTTTGCCTTAC
>JANPAT010000186.1:0-1627 GCA_031430075.1 Chitinophagaceae bacterium
TGGATGGATTATTGTGTGCCTCAATTGTATTGGGAAAGAGGCCATAATTTGTGTGATTACGATACCCTTTTAAATTGGTGGGCAAACAACAATTTTGGAAGACAAATGTATATTGGACATGGATTGTATAAAGCAGGCACAACAAAAGGATATAGTGATGTTAACGAGTTGCCGAATGAAATTATCAATCTTAGAAAATTAAATAATATACAAGGCTCCGTTTATTATAGCAGTAGCAATTTTACTAAAAATATTAATGGTTGGAAAGATAGTTTGCAAAATAATTATTATAGCACTCCAGCAATTGTACCACCAATACCTTGGATAAATAATATCAAACCTATACCCCCAGTTATTTTAGAAAAAGAATACAGGGTTTACACTTTAAAAAACATGAATACAATACCAATTAAAGGTTATGCATTATTTGTAGGTTTTGATAAAAAAACAGCTGTTTTTAAAAAAATTATTTCGGGTATTGAAGAATCTGGTATTAATATTGAAGATTTTAAAACTGATCTTTTTTCAAGCGTTTTTATTGCCAGCATTAGCACTTATAATAATATTAGTGAAATGGTTGAACTAAAATAAATTTGCTTTAATTTCTTTTCTTTATCTTGCTTAGTTTAAGTAATAATTGTAAAATATGAAAATTGGAATTGCTTGTTATCCAACATTTGGAGGTAGTGGAGTATTGGCAACAGAGTTAGGTAAAGCCCTTGCCGATAAAGGTCATTCTGTACATTTTATTACTTATCAGCAACCTGTTAGATTAAATGTTTTTAATGCAAATATCTTTTATCATGAGGTGAGGGTTCCAACCTATCCTTTATTCGATTATCCTCCTTATGAATTAGCATTAGCAAGCACAATGGTTGATGCAATTATTAATCACGATTTAGATTTACTTCATGTACATTATGCTATACCTCATGCAAGTGCAGCATATATGGCTAAACAAATTGTAAAAAGTAAAAATGGAAGAAATATTCCTGTAATTACAACTTTGCATGGAACAGATATTACATTGGTTGGAAAAGATAAAACATACGAACCTGTTGTTACTTTTTCAATTAATGAAAGCGATTCAATTACTTCGGTTTCTGAAAACTTAAAAAAGGAAACCTATAAAAATTTTCCTATTACTAAACCCATAGAAGTTATTACCAATTTTGTTGATGTTGCTCGTTTTGCAAAAAAACCAATAGATGCTTTTAAAAGAGTTATTGCTCCCAAAGGAGAAAAAATTTTATTACACGCGAGTAACTTTAGAAAAGTAAAAAGAGTACATGATGTAATTAATGTTTTTGCAGAGGTTAATAAACAAATTCCTTCTAAACTAATGATGGTTGGCGATGGCCCCGAACGCCCTATGGCAGAGGGTTTAGCAAGGCAGCTTGGGGTTGCTGACGATATTCGTTTTGTTGGCAAACAAGAACAAATGGAGGATATAATGAATGTAAGTGATATCTTTTTACTTACTAGTGAATATGAAAGTTTTGGTTTGAGTGCATTAGAAGCAATGGCTGCAGGTGCAATTGTAATTAGTACCAATGCAGGTGGTTTACCAGAAATAAATATTGATGGTGTAACAGGTTTTATGGCTGATGTTGGAGATGTAAAAACA
>JANPAT010000187.1:0-2620 GCA_031430075.1 Chitinophagaceae bacterium
GTAGTGGTAACTGCTTTTGTTGTTGAATTTAAGTTGGTATTAATTTGAGCCATTGTTACGTTGGCAGCAAAAAAAGCTAAAGTTAATACACTTAAATTTTTTGAATACTTTTTCATAGTTTAATTTTTTGGGGTTAAAGAATAAAATGTTTCTGTCTTTAAATTAACTATCCTATGACGTGTATGGTTTTTCTAAGTTTAATAGTTTACAAAAATTTAACAAAATTGCATTTATTAAATAATAAAAGATATAAATAGATAAGGGCTACAATTCAATATCAACAGTATTTGTAGAACTTGTTTTAAAAAAAATCGAAATGAAACAGAGATGTTTATTTGAAATAAGTGCAGTTATATTTCTTTTAACATCCAAACATTACAAGAAGAATGTCCTGAATTTCCAAGAGAATAATTGATCTGAGCAAAACCAAGTTTTTTATAAATGTTTATTGCTTTTGCAAACTGTGGTAAGCTTTCTAAATATATAGTTGAATATCCAAGTTTTTTTGCAGAGAGAATGCTTTGTTCCAATAACATTTTACCAATTCCTTTTCCCCGTGCATGGTTTGCTAAGTAAAATTTAACAAGCTCAGCATGTCCATATGGCAAGCCTTCTGTTGGATAAATGCCACAACATCCTAAAATATTTTCATTCTCTACAGCTACCCAGCAAATTGATTTTTCTACTTTAAAAAAATTATATAAATCATCTGTTGTGGGGTCACTAAAAACTGTACCTATTTTTGGTGCATCAAATTCTATAAAAGCTGATCTAATAATATTTGCTAAATGAATATTATCAATTTCTTGTATGGTTCTTATTACTATCGACACTCTAATTTTATTACAAAAAAATTATTTTAACCAACCATTTTCTTTGTACCATTTAATGGTTTGAGGTAAACCATTTTCTAAACTATATTTTGGAGAAAATCCTAATTCAATAATTTCTGAACTATCAACACTCCAATTAAAAGCTTCGAATTCCTTTAATCTTTCATTGTTTAATATAGGAACTTGCCCTTTTATTTTTCCAACTAATTCAAAAATATTTGTAACTGATTTAAGTATAAATTTTGGAATAGTGAATGATATTGTTTTTTTATTTAATGCACTTTTAATAATGCTATTAAATTCTTTAGGGGTATAAATTCGGGTATCAGAAATTATTAAATTTTTATTTGTAGCTTTTGATTCGAGTCCAATGAAAATAGCATTTACTAAGTCATCAACATGAACCCAACTTAACATCTGATTTTTGTTGCCAATATAAACTTCTAAACTTTTTGCAATAGTTTGAATTAATAAAAAAGCATCTTTCTCTCTTGGTCCATATACAGCAGTTGGATTAATAATTACAAATGGAAAGTTTGAGGTTGAATGCAAGTATTGTTCTGCTTTAAGTTTGCTTCTACCATAAGCAGTTAAAGGTTGTTGAATTTGTTTTGCTGAAATGGGTTCTAGTGATAAGCTTGGTCCATATGAAGCTAAACTACTGATGTAAACAAATTTTTCAGGAACAATGTTATTTCTAATTAAAGCTTCAACAAATTTTCTGGTATTATCATAATTTACACTAAAATAATCTTCATTCTTTTTTGCTTTAGTTAAACCAGCGTTGTGAATAATATAATCAAATTTCCCAAACTTATCGATATACTGTTTTAAAGTTTTATCTAAGGCAATTTCATTAGTATAATCTAAATCTAAAAATTGTAAAATAGGGTTGTTTAAAAATATTTTACTGCTCGATGATCTAATGCCTGCAGTAGTTTCATAGTTTCTTCTTAAAGCTTCTTCAACTAAAAAACTACCAATAAAACCACTAGCACCTGTAATTAATATTTTTTTCTGCATGTAAAGTTTTGCTTAAGAATTGATGTGTTTAATAAAACATCTTCTTCTTTTATGTTGTGTGGCATCGTAATACTGCCAAATAGATTGTACACTTTTATTAAGCTCTAATTCAGGGTTTGACTCTGCGTATTCTATTTTATTTTTTAAAAATGTTTTGGTGAGTTCATGCATTAAAATGGCATTTATGCCCTTGCCTTGATAAGCCTTATCTACACCAACTAAATACAAATCTCCCAAATTATTTTTATTCATAGCTTTTAAAATATAGGCAAACCCAAACGGAAATAAACTTCCTTTAGCTTTTTGCAAAGCTTTTGAAAGTGAAGGCATGCTTACTGCAAAAGCAATAAGCTTATCATCTTCGTTTAAAACTAAAGGAACAAACTCTGGTTTAATAAAAGAAAAATATTGGTTGGTATAAGTTGTAATTTGTTTTTCTGTTAATGGCACTACACCAAATAAATCGGCATAAGTAGTATTGATGAGATGAAAAATATCTTTTGCATATTTTTTAATATCTTTTGCTTTTTTAATTTTAGCAACATGAACATGATTTCTTCTTTCAACAATTGAAGCTAACTTCTCCAATTTTTCAGGAACTTCTTTTGGTAAAGTAATTTTATACTCCACCCAATCAACATCTTTTTTATAGCCTAATTCTTCTAAAAATTTTGGGTAATAAGGATAATTATAAATAGTAGCAAGTGTGCCTAATTGGTCAAAGCCTTCTATCAACATGCCTTCATGGTCTAGGTCGGTAAAAC
>JANPAT010000188.1:0-2428 GCA_031430075.1 Chitinophagaceae bacterium
TTTACTATAAGAAATCTGGAAATTCTAACAAGTAGCTCAGGCGAAGGAAACAGCTTATTAAATATTTTAGATAATACTGTAAACCCCATGGGTGCAAGATTGCTAAAACGATGGACTGTATTGCCTTTGAAAGATATTGATAAAATTAATGAACGACTCGATGCTGTTGAATCATTGATTAAAACTGTTGATGAAAGAAATAAAATAAAAGTAGCAATTAAACAATGTGGAGATGTGGAACGGCTGGTGAGTAAAATTCCAACCAAGCGAATTAATCCAAGAGAGTTAGTACAAATAGCCAAGGGGTTACAACAAGTTGAAATCATTCAAGCCTTAAGTAAGAATAGCTCAAACGCTTATATAGAAAAGCTTTCAACAAGACTGGATGAATGTAAATTGATTCAAGAAAAAATTGTAAACACCATTGTTGATAATCCTCCAATAGCATTAAATAAAGGAACTGTTATTGAAAATGGAATTGATGAAGCCTTAGATGAATTAAGAAGTATTGCAAAAGGAGGGAAAGATTTTTTAAATAAAATTCAACAAAGAGAAATAGAAAAAACAGGTATTAGTTCTTTGAAAATAAGTTTTAATAATGTGTTTGGATATTATTTAGAAGTAACCAATTTGCATAAAAACAAAGTTCCTGCAGAATGGATACGTAAACAAACTTTGGCTAATGCTGAACGATATATCACACCTGAATTAAAAGAATACGAAGAAAAAATAATTGGAGCTGAAGATAAAATTCAAGCAATTGAAAATAATATTTTCAATCAACTTATCGAAGAATTGCAAGTATATATTTTGCCTCTTCAAATTAATGCACAGGCCATTGCTATTTTAGATTGTATCATTTGTTTTGCAGAGAATGCCATTCAAAATAATTATAAAAAACCCCAACTCCATGAGGGATTTGAAATTGATTTAAAAGAGAGCAGACATCCAGTTATTGAAAAAAATCTTCCTCCTGGAGAAGCTTATATTTCAAATGATATTTATCTGAACCCACAAGAACAACAAATCATTATTCTTACTGGTCCAAACATGAGTGGTAAAAGTGCTATACTTCGACAAACAGCATTGATTACACTTATGGCACATATGGGAAGTTTTGTACCAGCAAGTACTGCTAAAATTCCATTAACTGACAAAATATTTACAAGAGTAGGAGCTAGTGATAATTTAAGTGGTGGTGAAAGCACTTTTATGGTAGAGATGAATGAAACAGCCTCCATCATCAATAATCTTTCACAAAGAAGTTTAATTTTATTAGATGAAATTGGAAGAGGCACTTCTACTTACGATGGAATAAGTATTGCTTGGAGTATTGTGGAATATTTGCATAATAGCATTCATCAACCTAAAACTTTGTTTGCTACACATTATCATGAATTGAATGAATTAGAACATCAATTACCAAGAGTAAAAAACTTTCATGTTACCAATAAGGAAGTTGGAAATAAAATTATTTTCTTAAGAAAATTAGCTGCAGGTGGAAGTACACATAGCTTTGGTATTCATGTAGCAAAAATGGCTGGAATGCCAGTAGAATTGATTGCTAGAGCCAATGAAATATTACTCCAGTTAGAAGATAAAAGAGAAGGAATAACGAATAACGAACAGAGAATAACGAATATTGAACAAGGAATTTCGAATGATGAAATACAGAAAAATACTTTTTCAATAAACACAAAGTTTATAACTCCAAACACCAAACAAATAAACTCACCAAAATTACAACTTTCTATTTTCGATGCACATTCACAAACTTTTGATGAAATAAGAAAAGTATTGAATGCAGTAGATATCAATCGACTTACTCCTGTTGAAGCTTTAATGAAGCTGAACGAAATTAAAAACATGATTAAATAAATATTGCACCTACAATAGTAAGTGCAATTTAAAAATCATTCATCATTCAATAATTTTAAATATCTATCGCTTCTCCATAAGCTGCTGCTGTGGCTTCTTTAAATCCTTCACTCATGGTTGGGTGAGGATGAACAGCATTTAAAATTTCATGAGCAGTGGTTTCTAATTTTCTTGCAACAACTACTTCAGCAATTATTTCAGTAACATTAGTACCAATCATGTGGCAACCTAATAATTCACCATATTTAGCATCGTAAATAACTTTTACAAAACCATCGGTATTACCTGCAGCACTTGCTTTACCGCTTGCAACGAATGGAAATTTTCCAATCTTAACATCAAAGCCAGCATCTTTTGCAGCTTTTTCAGTATACCCAACACTTGAAATTTCTGGTGTGCAATAAGTACAACCAGGAATATTATTATAATCTAAAGGTTCTGGTAAATGCTTGTGTTTTTTCTCTAAATAAGCCATGTGTTCGGCAGCATTAATACCTTCTTTTGCTGCAACGTGTGCCAGTGCTTGTCCGGGTGTGCAATCACCAATAGC
>JANPAT010000189.1:0-9335 GCA_031430075.1 Chitinophagaceae bacterium
TTGACTTGTTTAATCAATTAGCAGCCATTAATTCTTCTCAAACAATTTTAGCTACAAATACTTCTTCAATTTCTGTAAATGAAATAGCTAAAGAAATTTCATTGCCTGAAAGAGTTGTTGGTATGCATTTTTTTAATCCTGCAACAATCATGAAATTGGTTGAAGTCATTCAAACTGAACATACTTCAAACGAAGTGGTTGAAAGCATTTTGCAAGTTTGCAAACAAATGAATAAAGTTGCTGTAGTTTGTAAAGATGCTCCAGGATTTATTGTAAATCGTGTTGCTCGTCATTATTATTTAGAAGCAATGAAATTAATTGAACTCAATTTAGCAACAGTTGAAACTGTTGATGCAGTTTTAGAAAATGCAGGTTTTAAAATGGGTCCTTTTAAACTAATGGACTTAATAGGCATGGATATTAATTTTAGTGTTAGTAAAATAGTTTATGAAGCAATGGGAAAACCAGAACGCTTAACTCCTTCAATTGTTCAACAACAAAAAGTTGAAGCAAATGAACTTGGAAAGAAGACTGGCAAAGGGTTTTATACTTATTTTTAACCTATCAAATTTCCATTCATCCAAATTTTTCTTATACTGCTTCTAAATACTTATTTTTAATACCACAAAAAAATCAAATGAAAAAAATATTTTCTTCTCTACTAATTATTGTATTCATGATTAGTTGTAACAATAAAACTCAAAACCTTGAGCCCAATAAAGAACTATCAACAACACTAGAAAAATATTATGAAGAAAGATTAAAATTATTTCCTTTAGAAGCAACAGCCAATGGAGACAATAGATACAACGATAAATTATATGTTGATTTTACAACAAGCTACAGAAACAAGTTAAAAGAATTTTATACAACTTATTTTAATGAAATTGATAAGTATAAAAGAGAAGAATTAAACGAAAATGATCAAATTAGCTATGATGTTTTTAAAAGAGAAATGGAAATGAGTTTGATGGCATTGACTTTTAAAGATAATCTCACACCACTAAATCAATTTTGGGGTTTGCATCTTGCATTAGGTCAATTAGGTAGTGGCGATGGCAACCAACCTTTTAAATCAGTTGATGACTATAACAATTGGGTAAAAAGAGCAACAGTATTCAGTTCTTGGGTAGATAGTGCTCTTGTTTATTTTAAAAAAGGAATGGATGAAAATTATGTTTTACCAAAATCTTTAGCAGTAAAAATTATTCCTCAATGTAAAAGTATTGTTGTGGATGATGTTACTAAAAGTTTATTCTGGGGGCCTATTTATAAATTACCAAATTCATTTTCAGATGCAGATAAAAAGAGAATTACAGACGATTATACAAAACTTTTAAAAGAACAAATTTTACCCTCTTATAAAAAATTAGGTGATTTTATTGAAAAAAAATATGTAGCAAAAACAAGAACCTCAAGTGGTATTAATGGCAACTCTGGTGGTGATGCTTATTACAATTATCTTATTCAATATTGGACCACAACCAACAAAACTCCAGAAGAAATATACCAAACCGGCTTAGTTGAAGTGAAAAGAATTAGGGAAGAAATGGAACAAGTGAAAGCAACAGTAAAGTTCGAGGGAGATTTGAATGCTTTTTTTGAGTTCATGAAAAAAGATACTCAATTCATGCCATATAAAACAGCTGATGAGGTATTAAATGCATTTCGTTCTATGCAAAAAACTATTGATCCAAATTTAAAAAAAATGTTTGGCAAAACACCCAAAACAAAATTTGAAATTAGGCAAACAGAAGCTTTTAGAGCTGCAAGTGCAAGTGCAGAATATAATCAAGGAAGTGCAGATGGCACAAGACCAGGAATTTTTTATGTGCCTATATTAGATGCTACCAAATTCAATACAACTAGTGGTATGGAAAGTTTGTTTTTACATGAAGCTATTCCAGGACATCATTATCAAATTTCATTGCAACAAGAAAATGAAAGCTTACCAAAATTCAGAAGATTTAGTTGGTATGGTGCTTATGGCGAAGGTTGGGCTTTGTATTGTGAAAGCTTAGGAAAAGATTTGGGTTTATACACTGACCCTTATCAATACATGGGTGCTTTAGGCGATGAAATTCATAGAGCCATTCGTTTAGTAGTTGATGTTGCCATTCATACCAAAAACATGACCAGAGAGGAAGCCATAAAGTACATGATGGATAATGAAGCCATAAGTGAAGAAGGTGCTACTGCTGAAATAGAAAGATATATGGCTATTCCTGCACAGGCGTTAAGTTATAAAACAGGAGCATTAAAAATTAAAGAACTTAGAGATAAATTTCAAAAAGCACAAGGCAATAAATTTTCTCTCACTAATTTTCATGATGAATTTTTGAAAGATGGTTGTTTGCCTTTAGATGTGTTAGAAAAGAAAATGGAAGCGTGGGCAAAACCTTAATTATTTCCACTTTAGTGTAGAAATTAAATGTCTCATATCTTGGAGTAAAAAATCATTCACAACTTTAAGCGAATCTTCGTTAGGAGAAGCATCGAAATAAAGTGCACCACGTAAAAAGTGTTTGCTGCTATCTGTTACAAAAAACTGATTGGCTGTAGCAACATTTCCTCCTAGTTGAAACAACATACCATGAACATTATTGGGTGTTGTTAATAACGAATCTTCTTTTGAAGAAGCCTTAGAACTATGTGCATCTGAAAGCCTGAATGAGTGTCTTAATAATGAGTCTAACTTATATTTTCCAATCTCTTTATAGCTGCAATAAATTTTACCTCCCATTGTCGGAAAATCAATATTAATCCACCAAGGATTTTCTGTTGCCTCACCAAAAAAACTAGTATCCTTAATTACTTTTGCATAAATAGGATATTCAAAACTATAAGGATAACCAACTTGATTAAAAACTTGATACTGATGTTGTGGTAAATCGATTTTAAAATAACCTTTTGGCTTATTAACTGGCTTTTCTTTACATGCTGTTAGAGTAAAACAAAAAAAGAAAAAATAGGTTATTGAATTTTTAATCATGCTCATAAATTATGCTATACTATTTCTGGCGGTTTAATAGTAACTTTTACTTTTTCTATTCTATGCTTAACTAATTCTAAAACGGTAAATTCAAAATCTCCACTTTCTATAACTTGCATAGTTTTTGGAATTTCTCCTGCACGTTCTAAAACCAACCCTGCTAAAGAATCACTCTCTCCTTTCACAGCATCAAATGTGTCTACAGGTAGTCGCATAAGTTTACAAACATCATTGATCATGGTTTTACCTTCAAAAATATAATTGTAATCATCTATCTTTTTAAAAGCAATTTCTTCTTCATCAAATTCATCTTTAATTTCGCCAACAATCTGTTCTAAAACGTCTTCTAAAGTAACAATACCACTTGTGCCACCAAATTCATCAACAACAACAGCAAAGTGAATTCGTTTAGTTTGAAATTCTTGCAATAAATCTTCAATTAACTTTTGTTCATGTACAAAAAAAGGCTGGCGAACTAATGACAGCCAATTAAAATCATCCCCTTTTTCTAAATAAGGTAATAAATCTTTGGTATGAATAATACCTACAATTTCATCTAAATCTTCTTTGTAAACAGGTAATCTACTGTAATGTAATTCTTCAATTTTATTTGTTAGTTCAGTAAATGTTGATGTATTATCAATACCCGAAACATCAAGCCTAGTTTTCATAATTTGTTTAACAGTAATACTTCCAAATTCTAATATGCCCTTTAAAATATTTTTGCCACTCTCTGCCGTATAAGTAATATCAATAGCATGACTCATTTCTTCATTGGTTACAGTGCCTGAAGTTTTATTCGATAATTTTCTTTCAATTTTATCACTGTATTTTACCAGAATTCTACTGAAGGGTTTAAATAAATAGTTAACAGATTCAAGCACAAAACTTACCTCTTTTGCAAAACGAATATTGTTTTGTGTAGCCATTACTTTTGGCATCACTTCACAAATTAATAAAAGTAAAGAGGTTACTAGTACTATTTTAATACCAAACTCTAGCCAAAATAATTGTGGAGAAAAATGTACATAGGTTTCTAATAATAAATTAGAGATTACAATAATGGCTATGTTAATTAAATTATTAGCAATTAGCATAGATGCTAATAATATTTTAGGATCTTCTAAAAGGTTTACAATTCGTTTATATGAATCTGAAGTTTTTGTTTTTAGCAGATTTATGTCTTTATAGTTTAGTGAAAAGAAGGCCACCTCAGACCCACTAATCATAAATGAGAATGCAAAAAGAATTAATAAAATAAAAATTAATACTGGAGTTAGAGATGTTATATTCTCTGGTGGATTTATTTTTAGAATATGAAAAAATGCAGAATAATAATCCAATTGGGGTGTTTTAGTGAACAATATGTCTAATAAAAAAGACTTCGCAAAAATATTGGATTAGTTTATAACTAAAAAGGCAAATTTCCTTCTGGGTCAGTAATTGGTTCATCTGAGTTGTATCCTTCTATTGGATCTGAATGATGCGGTGCATCATTTCTTTTTTCTAACATAATAAGGTTATCGCCAACAACTTCAGTTGCAAATTTTTTATTGCCTTCTTTATCTTCCCAACTTCTGGTTCTTAGTCTTCCTTCAATATAAATAAGGCTGCCTTTATGCAGATATTTTTGAGCAAGTTCTGCCAATCCTCTCCATAAAACAACAGTGTGCCATTCTGTTTGAGATAATAGTTTGCCATTTCTATCCTTATAAGTTTCAGTAGTGGCAAGAGGAAATTTTACAACAGCAATATTTCCTTCTAGGGTTTGTAAGTCGGGGTCTTTACCTAAATTTCCAATAAGCATAACCTTATTTACACCTCTCATAGTAGCAGATTTTTATGTGGTATAAAGTTAAGGAGATTATTAATTATAACACAAAATTTTGTTTTTACAGCACTCCTGCACTTATTAATACGTAAAGAAAACTGCTTTTTATATCTTTGTAAAAATTAGATTCATGTTTGTTCAACAATTATATACAGGCTGTTTAAGTGAAGCAGCTTATTATATTGAAAGTGATGGAGTGGCTGCAGTAATTGACCCCTTAAGAGATATTGACGAGTATTTACAATTGGCAAATTCTAGAAATGCAACTATAAAATACATTTTTGAAACCCATTTTCATGCTGATTTTGTAAGTGGTCATTTAGATTTAGCAGCAGCTACTGGTGCCAAAATAGTTTATGGTCCTAATACAGAAACTAATTTTGAAGTAATAGTTGCAAAAGATGAAGAAGTGTTTGAAATTGGAAAGATAAAAATCAGAGCATTACACACACCTGGTCATACTTTAGAAAGTACTTGTTATTTGTTGTTAGATGAAAATAATAAAGAATACTGCATATTTACTGGAGATACTTTATTTGTAGGCGATGTAGGCCGACCAGATTTGTCACAAAAAGCTGAACTGTTAACTAAAGAAGATTTAGCAGGAATGTTATACGAAAGTTTGCAAACAAAGATTATGCCTTTGCAAGATGAAGTAATAATGTATCCTGCACATGGTGCTGGCAGTAGTTGTGGTAAAAGTTTAGGCAAAGAAACTTTTAGTACAATTGGCGAACAGAAAAAAAATAATTATGCTTTAAATCAAGAAACTAAAGGAGATTTTGTTAAAGCCGTTACTGAAGGTTTAGCAGCTCCTCCAAATTATTTTCCTATTAATGCAAAAATTAATAAAGAAGGTTACAAAAGTTTAGATAAAGTTTTAGAAGATGGATTAAGAGTTTTAAACACAGAAGAATTTAAATTACTTGCATCAGAAGAAGGAGTAACAATATTAGATACTAGAAATGCAACAGTATTTACTAAGGGGTTTGTACCCAACAGCATTTCAATTGGTTTAGAAGGAAGATTTGCAGAATGGGCAGGAAGTATTTTATCTTTCAAGAAAAAAATAATTTTAGTAACAGAGGAAGGTAAAGAAAAAGAATCTGTTGTTCGTTTAGCTCGGGTTGGTTTCGACAATTTTGGAGGATTTTTAAATGGAGGTTTTGAAGCATGGAAAAGTGCAAACGAAAAAGTTGATTTAATTATTGAAGTTGAAGCTGATGAGCTAGCGATGGATATACCATTCGATGAAAATTTAGTAATTCTTGATGTTAGAAAAGAAACAGAATATGCCGATGGGCATATTGCAGAAGCAATAAATATTCCTTTAATAGATTTAACTGATGTTGGTAAAATGG
Organism: Chitinophagaceae bacterium; assembly: GCA_031430075.1. Classification (GTDB taxonomy): domain Bacteria; phylum Bacteroidota; class Bacteroidia; order Chitinophagales; family Chitinophagaceae; genus CAIVPM01. Next base: position 6,185 of record JANPAT010000189.1, read on the forward strand.
CTGATTTTGAAGATAATCAAAACATTTATATTCATTGTGCAGGTGGTTATAGAAGTGTAATTGCTGCTAGTTTAATTAAACAACAAGGTATACATAACGTTAGAAATGTTTTAGGTGGCTATGCTAAAATTAAAGAGCTAACAGACAAATTTACTTTTGAAAAAAGTGCAGAAATTTTAAACTAATTATTCTTTAACACACTAGCATAAGTTTCTAAACATCTATTTCTGGCTTCAGTGTGTTCGACAATGGGTTTAGGATATTTATCTGTATTGAATTCTGGAATCCATTTTTTTATATAAACTAAATCTTTATCAAATTTTTCTGTTTGTAAAGCGGGATTAAAAACCCTGAAATAAGGTGCAGCATCACAACCAGAACCTGCAGCCCATTGCCAACCTCCATTATTTGCAGCAAAATCAAAGTCGAGTAATTTTTGTGCAAAATAAGCTTCGCCCCAACGCCAATCTATAAGCAAATGTTTGGTTAAAAAAGATGCAACAATCATTCTAACTCTGTTGTGCATATAACCTGTTTCATTCAGTTCTCTCATGCCAGCATCAACTATAGGGTAGCCTGTTTTGCCCTCACACCAAAATTTAAATTCATTTTCGCTATTTCTCCACTTAATTAAATCATATTGTTCTCTAAAAGCTTTGCCTTTACTGATGTGTGGAAAATGCCATAGAATTTGATGATAGAAATCTCTCCAAATTAATTCGTTCAAAAAAGTTTCATTTAATGGCAAACAATATTGTACTAATTTTCTTATACTAATTGTACCAAAACGAAGGTGAATGCCCAGTTTAGATGTGCCATTAATAGCTGGAAAATTTCTTTGCTCGGTATATTTTTTTACTACTTCAACATTCAAACTTTTTTTAGGAAAAATATTTTCAGTTTCAACAAAGCCCATTTCATTTAAAGAAATAATAGGTAGTGCAGCCTGCTTAAAAAAATGGTTAAAATATTTTTCTGTAGGATAAAGTTTGTAGTAAAATTCAGAGAGTTTTGCTTTCCATTTTTTACTAAAAGGGGTAAAAACAGTGTAAGGTTTTCCATCGTCTTTTACAACTTCACTTTTCTCAAATACAACCTGATCTTTAAAAGTTTTAAAATTACTTCCATTTTGTTTTAATAAAGATTCAACTGCAGCATCTCTTTGTTGAGCATACAACTCATAATCGTGATTAGTATAAACAGATTGAATTTGATATTTATCAAATAATTTTTTAAATATTTCTAATGGAGTTCCATAATAAATTTCGAATGATGACCCCAGCTCTAAAAGTTGATCTTGAATTTCAAGTATAGTTTCATGAATAAATTGAACACGTTTATCTGCTTTATCTTCTAAATCTTCTAATATATTTTTATCAAAAATAAAAATGGGTATTACTTTTTTATTTTCTTTTAAAGCATGGTATAGTCCTGCATTATCGGTAAGTCTTAAATCTCTTCTAAACCAAAAAATTGAAATTGTTTTTGTCATAAATCTTAAGGAAAAACCTGTTTATAAATACTTTGAATGGTAAAGTTTGTATAACTCCTATTAGCACATTGTTTTACCCAACTGATTCCTTTTATGGCATTGGTTAAAAAAACTTCATCTGCTTTTAATACATCATCAAATAATATTTGCTTTTCAATTACTGTTATATTTTTTTGATGAAGTTGTTGAATAATATTTTTTCTCATCACACCATCAACACAGCCACTTTCTAAGCTTGGTGTAATGATGTTTTCTTCAACAATTAAAAAAATATTGGCGATGCAAGAATCTGAAATATGGTTATTACAATTCAATAATAAAGCATCATTCAATTTATTTTCTTTGGCCCAAATTGCAGCCATGGTATAAAGTAAATAATTGTTGGTTTTGATGCTTGAAAAAATATCTGTTGATTTTTTTGTATCAGGATAAAAGTCAATCTCCAAACCATTTTTATTTAATTCATTAAAAGCTTCGTTTAGTTTAAAACTTTGAATAAGAATATTGCATTGATGATTATTTGCTTCAAACAATTCTCCATCTTTTCTAAAAAAATTTATTCTAACTCTTGCAAGTGATTGATAATTATTTTTTTTTACTGTTTGTAAAATATCTTGTTCTAATAACTCAATTGTAAAATTCTTTTGAAATTGAAGTTTCAAAATTTCCAAACTCCTTTTTATTCTTTCAAAATGTAAATCCTTCAATAAAAATTGACCATTAATTATTTTTATAGTTTCAAAAAAACCATCTCCATATCTGAATGATCTGTTATTAATGGAAAGATGATTTTCATCTTCACTAAAATATTTCCCGTTTAAATAATAACAATTCGATCCTTGCATAGAGCAAATTTCAGTTACTTTTATCAAACAATAATTTATTGCTATGTTGATTTTGGATATTATTCAAACTTTAGAATCATTTGCTCCACTTGCTTATCAAGAATCTTACGATAATTCTGGTTTATTATCAGGAAATAAAAACTCTATTTGTAGTGGTGTTTTATGCACTTTAGATATAACTGTTGAAGTTGTTGAAGAAGCCAAAAAAAGAAATTGTAATTTAATTGTTGCCCATCATCCCATTATTTTTAATGGCTTAAAAAAAATAACAGGCAGCAATTATGTTGAACAAACTATTATTTCTGCCATAAAAAATGACATTGCTATTTATGCTTGTCATACTAATTTAGATAATGTTTTTCATGGAGTCAATCACAAAATTGCAGATCGATTAGGCTTAATTAATAGAAAAATTCTTCAACCAAAAACTAATATTCTTTCAAAACTTTTTGTATTTGTACCTAAAAATGCAGTTGAAAAAGTGCAAAAAGCAATGTTTAATGCCGGTGCTGGAGAAATAGCCAATTATAGTGAGTGTAGTTTTAATACTGTAGGATTTGGAACTTTTACCGGTAACGAAAACTCGAACCCAACAATTGGAAAACCTTTAATTCAAGAAACTGTTGAGGAAGTTAAAATTGAAGTTATTTTTCCATCTTACTTGCAAAATTCTATAGTAGAGCAAATGAAATTAGCTCATCCTTACGAAGAAGTAGCTTATGATATTATTCCTTTAAGTAATCAAAATCAAGAAGTTGGAAGTGGAATGATGGGAGAATTGCCTAAGCCAATGGCTGAAACAGATTTTTTAAGT
>JANPAT010000190.1:0-1617 GCA_031430075.1 Chitinophagaceae bacterium
ACAAGAACTTAGTTTATAATCTTACCCTGCATTATTTACAAAACAAAGAAGAGTCTGAAGATATTGTATTAACCCCCTAATGAATTGGGGATAAAATTAAAATCAATTTTATAATCATAGCTTTAGGAATTATGTCAAAAGTAAACAGAAAATTTAGTTCAGAAGAACGGCTTTCAATATTACAAGAATCAGAAAGAAATGGTTCAGTAGAAACAAGTAGAAAGTACAATCTTTCCCCTTCATTATTATCCAAATGGAAGCAACGTTATCAGTCTAATGGGGTTGCAGGCTTAAGACCACAATACAAAAGAATAGATCCACAGTTAAAAGTTTTGGAGGAAGAGAATGAACGGCTTAAACGAATCGTTGCCCGTCAGGCATTGGAATTGGAAGTAAAAGGAGAACTTTTAAAAAAAACTCCTATCCAAAACAAACAAAAATAAATATGGTACAACAATATCAACATCACATTAGTATAAAACACCTTTGCCAGTGGGTGTCATTACCCAGCAGTAGTTTTTATTATCAACCACTTTTGGGTAAAGTAGGAGCAAAAGCCAGTATACAAACCAAATTGAGCAATGGTGCTGTGGTTACCAATGATTATGTAGTAGCTGAAATCAAAACACTTTTGAGCCAGGAATTTGTTTGCTATGGCTATCAAAAAATAACTGCATCATTAAGGCAATTACAGTATGTTATTAATGAAAAAAAAGTATACCGTCTGATGAACGAAAATAATTTGCTATTGGGTAAAGTGATTAAAACAACTGGCAAAAGGCAGTTTGTAAAACATCGTAAAATATCGGCTCAACACCCAATGGATTATATTTGTTTAGACATAAAATATCTTTGGGTACAGGGTGAAAATAGGTGGTATTACCTGCTTTCTGTAATTGATGTATACAGCAGAAAAGTGATTGCTTGGATTTTGCAAAGAAGTGTTAAGCAAATAGATGTCATCAATCTTTTTAGAAAAATAAATGAGCAATACCCTATTAAAGGAGTTAATATACGTAATGATAATGGCTCACAATTTATTGCCAATAGTGTAAAACAATTCTTATTCAGTGCAGAAGCAAAACAAGAATTTACTCATATTGCTACCCCTCAAGAAAATAGCTATATTGAAGCCTACCATAGCATTTTACAGTCAGAAATAGTAGAACGCTTTGAACTAAGCAGCTTCTATGAAGCCAAACAAACTATAACACAATATGTAGAATTTTATAATAATAAAAGACTTCATGGTTCTTTAAAAATGCAACCACCACAAAAAGTATGGGATAACTGGACCTTAAGTCAGTTGAATAAAACACAAATGTTCATTGATACTACAGATGCATTATCCACAAACAGCGAGCAAAAATTATTCAAAATTGAAGAGAGCTGTTTCGTGGATAATATATTCAAAGAACAAAAATTTAGTAATTTTAACAACGAAAAACAAAATATTATTTCAAACCATTTAGAAAAAAATATCCAACAATTAGGGGGTTAATACACGAACGTTAGCGGTCATTATACAAGAACGACCCTTTAGACAATTTTAAAACGATTAAAATGAATTTAGACAACAGAAAGTTTATTCCCATAGAAAATAAAAAGGGACTATCT
>JANPAT010000191.1:0-3771 GCA_031430075.1 Chitinophagaceae bacterium
TTACTTGAAGGCGTTGAAGAATTTAAAAACTTTTTAGTATTTAATGAAAGAAAAGGCGGCTTGGTGCAATTAAGAATTAAAAATCTAATTGATAATAAAGAACATAGTTTAGATTTTGGAGAACCTGCATATGCTGCTGGCATTGGTGCAAATCCTGATTATAATAGTGGCACTTTACGCTTTAGTTATACCTCTCTTACAACTCCATCTTCAGTGTATGATTATAATATGGGTTCCAAAGATAAAAAGCTGATGAAACAACAAGAAATTATGGGTGGCTATAATGCAAAAGATTATGTAACTGAAAGGCTTACTGCAACTGCAAAAGATGGTACAAAAGTGCCTATTAGTCTTGTGTATAAAAAAGGATTTAATAAAGATGGAAAAGCCCCATTATTATTATATGCTTATGGTAGTTATGGTGCTAGTATGGATGCTAGTTTTAGTAGTTCAAGATTAAGTTTATTAAATAGAGGTTTTGCATATGCAATTGCACATATACGTGGTGGCCAAGAAATGGGTAGACAATGGTATGAAGATGGAAAATTAATGAAGAAGAAAAACACTTTTACAGACTTTATAGATTGTGGCGAGTTTTTAATTAAAGAAAATTATACAAGCAAAGAACATTTATATGCACAAGGTGGAAGTGCAGGTGGTTTATTAATGGGTGCTGTAGTAAATATGGCTCCTGAGTTGTGGAATGGTGTTATTGCACAAGTACCTTTTGTAGATGTGATTAATACAATGCTTGATGAAAATATTCCACTAACTACAAATGAGTTTGATGAGTGGGGAAATCCTAAAAATAAAGATGCTTATGATTATATGAAAAGTTATAGCCCTTATGAAAATATTGAGAAAAAAGCATATCCAAATTTACTTGTAACAACTGGCTTGCACGACAGTCAAGTGCAGTATTTTGAACCAGCAAAATGGGTTGCAAAGCTAAGAGCCAATAAAACAAATAACAATGTTGTATTGCTGCACACTAATATGGAATTTGGTCATGGAGGGGCAAGTGGACGATTCGATTATTTAAAAGATGTAGCACTCAACTTTGCCTTTCTATTTGCCTTAGAAGGAATTGTGGAATAACATATTTATAAAAAAAAGTCGACTTCATTAAAGTCGACTTTTTTTTATAATTTTACTAAAGTCAATAACTCAAAATCTTCAATTTAATTAATCAAATTATGGCATTATTTTAAATACTGATAAAACTACTATGCACTGCAGCACACATTTCATTAATTAAAGAGGCATCTTTTTCAATAGCATTGCCAACAACAACAATATAAGCACCTGCTTTACAATTTAAATAGGCTTTTTCAGGTTCAATAATTCCACCACCTACAATAATGGGTAGTTGAACACTTGAACTTACCTTTTCAATCATTTTTTCTGTAATAGGATGTTTAGCACCACTACCAGCATCCATATAAATTAATTTCATGCCTAGCATTTCACCTGCCATTGCAGTACACATGGCAATATCTGTTTTATCGCTTGGTATTGGAGCTGCATTTGAGATATAAGAAACTGTAGTAGGAGCACCACCATCAACAACAATATAGCCTGTAGGCATAATTTCTAAACCACTATTTCTTACAAAAGGAGCACTTAAAACATGCTGACCAATTAATAATTCTGCATTTCTTCCAGAAATTAAGGAAAGATATAAAAGTGCATCAGCATACTTACTCACCTGTGAAGGTGATCCAGGAAATAACACTACAGGAATATCGCAACTAGCTTTAATTTGTTGAATACATTCATCTAAATGAGATGAAATTACCAAGCTTCCTCCTATAAAAAAGAAATCCACTTTAGCTTTTACCGATAAGTTCACAATTTTATCAATAGTAGAAGCATCCACTTTATCTGGATCTATTAAAACTGCAAAAGATTTTCTAGTTAGCAGTTTTCTATCCAATAATTTTTTATAAAAACCTTGCTTCATAAAACTAATAAATTGTTTTACTTTTTGTATTGTAAAAGTAAGCTTCTAAATTTATATAAAGAAAAAGTAAACATTTAAATATTTCAAATACACATTTTAAATAAATAATTATGGCAAATACATCATTCTTAAAAATAAGCACTCGTGCTCCAAAAAATTTTAACAAGGATAAAATAAAAGAAGAAAATGCAAAAATTATAGAAGAATTAGATGAGCTTCAAAACTTATTGTATGCAGAATCAAAGCATAGTGTATTGGTTGTAATTCAAGGAATGGATGCAAGTGGTAAGGATGGAGCCATTAATAATGTTTTTGGTCAATTAAATCCTCAAGGTATTGCTGTTAAAAGCTTTAAAGCTCCAACAGCAGAAGAGTTATCACACGACTTTTTATGGCGAATACATCAAAATACGCCTTCAAAAGGCATGATTCAAATATTTAACAGAAGTCATTATGAAGATATTTTAATTACAAGAGTGCATAAATGGTGTGATGATAAAACTGCTAAACAAAGAATAAAAGCTATTAATGATTTTGAAGAATTGTTAGTAAACAATAATACTCATATTCTTAAATTTTATTTGCATATTAGTAAAGAAGAGCAACATGAAAGACTTACAGAGAGATTAGATATTCCACAAAAACAATGGAAATACAATGAAAAAGATTTTGAAGAAGCCAAACTTTGGAAAGAATATATGAACGCCTATGAAGATTGTTTTAAAAATTGTAATAAAATTCCTTGGATAATTTCACCATCCGATCAAAATTGGTATAAAGAGTATATAATATCTTCTAATTTATACAATTTATTAAAAGGCCTTAAAATGAGATATCCTGGAATAAAAAAATAAAATTAGATTACTATATTATTGTATTTTAGCATACTATTTTTTAACCAAAACTATTTTTATGGGAATGATGAAAGAATTTAAAGAGTTCGCTCTTAAAGGTAATTTAGTTGATATGGCTATTGCCTTTGTAATGGGTGTTGCTTTCGGAAAAGTAACTTCTGCATTTATTGATGGAATGGTAATGCCTTTAGTTGGAATGTTAACTGGTGGCGTTGACTTTAATGATATGAAGAAAGTACTTAAAGCTGCTGATGCAGAAGGTAATGGTGAAGTAGCCATTAAGTATGGTTCATTCATTACTGTTGCAATTGAGTTTTTAGTGGTAGCACTTGTAATGTTTATGGTAATTAAAGCCATAAATAATATGAAGAAAAAAGAAGCTGCTGCACCTGCTGCACCTCCAGCACCATCTACAACTGATAAATTATTAGCTGAAATTAGAGATGCTGTAAGAAAATAATTTATCTTACTTTTTTATTAAGCCTTCAATAACAGATAACCTATTGTCTTTTATTTAAGGCTTTTTATTTTACATCATTTGCCTTCAAAGTAGTTTATTTGCATTTTACCTTAAAGTATGAATTCAACACAGTATCAAATAAAATTGCCTGAATTCGAAGGCCCATTTGATTTATTGCTTTTTTTTATAGAAAGAGATGAGTTAGATATTTACAACATCAACATCACAAAAATCATCAACGATTTTTTAGATTATATACACACCCAAGAAAAATTAAACATAGAACTCAGCAGCGAGTTTATCTTATTTGTATCTACTTTAATGAGAATAAAAGCTCGATTACTTTTACCTCGAAAAGAAATTGATGCTGACGGAAATGAAGTTGATCCTCGACAAGAGCTAGTAGATAAAATTTTAGAATATAAAAGATTTAAAGAAGTTGCTACTGAAATGGCTGAAATGGAAGCTATGCGATTGTTGATGATTAAAAGAGG
>JANPAT010000192.1:0-1715 GCA_031430075.1 Chitinophagaceae bacterium
GAATAAAGCTTTCTCCCATGAATCCTCCCAAAGTAATCGAGCATTTGGATTAATTTTTCCTGTTGTAGGACTAACTAAAGTATTTCCAGGAACATTATATGCATTGTACACCAAACCATTTGGTCCTGTTAATTCATTTGATGCTTGAACTCCAGCAGCAGCAAATGACATTTGTTGAGAACCATAAACGTATGCATTTCTACTAGCTTCCCACATCATTTCATAATAATCTTTAGAGCCTAATCTGTCATATTCAGGAATTCCACGACTGATATAACCTTGAGTTCCACGTACATTTATTTGAGCTTTTCCTTTTTTACCTCTTTTTGTAGTAATCATAATTACACCATTAGAACCACGTGCACCATATAAAGCTGTAGAAGCTGCATCTTTTAATACGGTTACAGTTTCAATATCAGCAGGATCTAAAGATGAAATAGAACCATCATAAACAATTCCATTTAATACGTATAAAGGAGCTGAGTTACCATTAATAGAACCAATACCTCTAATACGAATATCAGCATTAGAACCTGGAGCACCACCACCATTTGTAGCAGATAAACCCGGAACTAATCCTTCTAAAGTTTTAGTAAATGAAGCCACTTGTTGACGTTCCATTTGTTTTGCAGTTACAGTTCCTTCAGCACCTGTAAAAGATGATTTTTTAATAGAACCATAAGGAACCTGTACAACAACTTCTTCTAAGTCGGCACCAGCAGCACCAGACATTCTTACAGAAATTGCACCAGATTTTGGAATAGTAACATTAGCTTGTGTAGCTAAGCCAATTCCACTAATGTTTAATGATTTAACACTTGCAGGCATAGTTAAAGTAAAACTACCATCTGCACTTGTACTTGTACCATAGTTTGCCCCATTGGCTTTTACTGTTGCTCCTGCCACAGCAGCTCCTTTTTCGTCAGTTACCTTACCTGTTATAGTTTGGTTTTGTGCCCATACTTGGGCTACTGTGAAAAAGAAAAACATGATTAATGTTGCGATTTTTCTCATATCTCTTTTTTAGTTTTAAAATTTAGTTTGCAATGATAAGACAAATTATTTTAACTTATTGTTGCATTTTCAAGGTTTCTTTTAATTATTTTTTGCTGTAAAAACTACACAAAGTACTTAATTTATAATTTTTTATCATGCAAAAGTTCGATTATATCATTTGTGGTTCAGGTGCAGCAGGCTTAAGTTTATTATATAACCTATTGACTAATGATGTTTTACAAAACAAAAATATATTGGTTATTGATGAAACTATCAAAAACACTAATGATAGAACCTGGTGTTTTTGGGAAAATGAAAAAAATCTTTTTGAACCTTTAGTTTTTACTAAATGGGATAAAATTGGAATTGGCAACAGTGAAGGAATAGCTTTTTACAACATTTTTCCCTTTCATTATAAAATGATTAAGGGTTTAGATTTTTATGAGTTGATCCTCAACTTTAGTAAACGATTTACAAATGTTCACTTTATACACGAAAAAGTAAAACAATTTTATTGTAAAAATGAAACTGCTTTCGTTGAAACTCATGCATCAACTTATACTGCAACGTATGTTTTTAACTCGATAATATTTAATAAAGAAAAACTACAAACAACAAATAGTTTATTACAACACTTTAAAGGAATTGAAATTGAAACAGCAGTTGATTGCTTTGATGCATCAAAAGCAACTTTTATGGATTTTAATGTAACACAGCAA
>JANPAT010000193.1:0-4618 GCA_031430075.1 Chitinophagaceae bacterium
TACATAACTGCCGAGTGTAGAGCCATGATAATATTGGGTACTATAATTTTCTTTTTTTGCTATTATAAACACACTTATTTCTTTGGCTGCACCATGTTGCCTTCTTAATTTTTCTGCAGCTCTGCTAACATAAGTGGCCACTGCTTCTTTAATACTTTTTAAATCTGTTATGGGTTCGCCAAACATTCGTGTTGTTGCAATTACTTTTTTGGTAAGCAATTCTTCTTTCATGGGTACACTATCATTTCCTTGCAGTTCTCGTAATAATCGTAAACCCATTACACCACCTAAATGCCTACTTGCCCAATCGGAGTTTTTTAAACTTAAGTCGTATGCAGTGTGTATTTGAAAGCGTTTTAATTTTTCTGTGTATTGATATCCTATGCCCCAAACATCGGCAACATTTGTTTTTTTTAAAGCATAATCAATTTTTTCTTTAGTATCTAATACCATAATACATTGGGTAGCTTTTTTATTTTTTTTGGCTAACTTGTTGGCAACTTTAGCTAAAACTTTTGTTGGTGCAATGCCCACCGAAACCTTAATGCCTGTCCAGTCTTCAACAGTTATTCTAGTATGTAAAGCCAGTTCATCAAAATTATTTTGAGTGATGTTTTTAAGATTAATAAAACACTCATCAACACTATATACTTCAACATTTTCTACTCCAAATAGTATGCGTAATGTTTCCATAACCCTCCAACTTAAATCGCCATATAAATTATAGTTCGATGAAAAAACAGTAACCTTATTGGCTTCAATAATTTGTTTAGCTTCGAAATAAGGACCAGTCATGCCAACACCTAAGGCTTTAGCCTCATCTGTTCTAGAAATAATGCAGCCATCGTTATTGCTGAGTACTACAACAGGCTTGTTGTCTAAATCGGGTCTGAATAATTTTTCGCAAGAGCAATAAAAACTATTACAATCTACAATGGCTATCATAAAATTTATTTGTTAGCATTGAATATGATGAGTGATTTATCTATTAAATGAATGGCACAAGTAACTACACCCCAACATAAAAAATTGTTGAACTCTTCTATAATAATGGGTTTGTATTTTTTGTGTTCGGCAGTGAGTTGTATTTTATTGAAACTTTTTTCGAAACGCCGAACAAGTAATTCTCCATCGAGTGCAGCAATAATGATGCTGTCATTTTTAGGTTTAATACTTCTATCTACAATTAAAATATCTTGGTTAAAAATGCCTACAGCTTCCATGGCATCTCCATTCATTCTAAAAAAATAGGTAGCAGGCTTGTTCATTATCAACTTTTCGTTCAAGTCTATTCCACGTTCCATAAAATCGTCGGTAGCAGCTCCAAAACCTGTGGCATTAGCTGTTTGTACGTTATGTTGGGTAAAGTTTTTTGTACCTTTATAGGCAGCATTAAACAGCATATCATCATCCATAATCATTCAATTAAAAAGCTAAAGTAATTAGTATTATTGATACTATAAAATTTAGTAATATATTTATTTTTCAACACTTAAAAAACAGTTTGAAATGGATGAGTGTGTTACATTTGTTGCAATAAAAAATAAAATGATACAAATAAGACGAGCTGTTGAGAAAGATTGTGAACAAATTTTAAACTTGGTAAAAGAATTGGCTGTTTACGAAAAAGCACCTAATGAAGTAACCGTAAGTTTAGAGCAATTTACTACAAGTGGTTTTGGTGAACAACCTGTTTGGTGGGCTTTTGTAGCTGAAGATGAGCATGCAATAATTGGTTTTGCTTTATACTATATTAGGTTTAGTACTTGGAAAGGTGAAAGAATGTATTTAGAAGATTTTTTAGTTACTGAACAATGTAGAGGCAAAGGAGTGGGGAAAATGTTGTTTGATGTATTGATACAAGAGGCAAAAGAAAAGCAATTTAATGCAATAGTTTGGCAAGTGTTAGATTGGAATGAGCCTGCAATAAATTTTTATAACAAATACAAAACCAAATTTGATGGAGAGTGGTTGAATGGCTGTTTAGAAATTACAGTTTAGCAGTTTTAGCTATAGGCAATTCAATAGTAAACTGTGTGCCTTTGTTTAATGTACTCTCTACTTTAATTACACCTTTAAGTGCATCAATAATAGTTTTTACATAACTCATACCTAAACCAAAACCTTTTACATTATGTACATTGCCTGTATGTGCACGATAAAATTTTTCAAAAATATTTTTTACCGTTTCTTTACTCATGCCAATACCATTATCCTTAATGGTAATAAATAACTTGTTATTTTTATTAAAACTGCTGATTACAATTTTTAAATTTTCTTCAGAATATTTAATGGCATTATCCACCAAGTTCGAAATGGCATTAGCAAAATGTACATCATCGGCAATAATGGTATCATCAGCAGCATCTAAGTTTAACTGGCAAGTTCCATTTTTTACTGAAAGTTGTAATTGAAAATTATCTACAACCGAAGCAATAATAATATTTGCACTTATAGGTTTAAGGTCTAGTTGCAATTCTTTTTTCTCTAATAAAGCAGCTTGTAAAATAGTTTCTACATGCTTGTTCATTCGGGTATTTTCAACTTTAATTATTCCAGTAAAGTATTGTAATTTTTCAGGATCATTTAAAACTTTCTGATTTTTTATTGCATCAACTGCTAATGAAATTGTGGCAATAGGCGTTTTAAATTCATGTGTCATATTATTAATAAAATCACTTTTAATTTCACTAATTTTTTTCTGATTAATCAATGTTTTAACAGTAATAAAAAAAGCTGCAAATATGATGATAGAAAAGATACCACTACCTAATACAATCCAGGTTAAAGTTCCCCAAACTTGTTTACTAAAATTGGGTACAACAATTACTAAATGTTCGGCAATATTTAATCCTTCGAAATCGGTGCCTTCACCAGGAAAAATGGGAAAGATAAAAGGTTTGTTTGATGATGTATCGAAAAAGCTTTGTTCAAAATTTTGGGTTTGCATTTCGTACTCATTATTACTGCTAATGATTGCAAAATCAAATTTTATATTTTTTAATTCTTCATCTTTAAAGGCATTCGATATTTTAGTTTTAATGTCTTGTAATGAAAACTGTTCACTCACCATTTTTGGTTTAAGAATATTGAACATGTCGTTACCAAAACTTAAACCTTTTAGTCTGCGAGGAATTTTGTTGGAATGATTACCATAAACGGTTTTACTTAAATCTAAAACAACACCAGATGAGGCTTCATTTATTTTAGTAGAAATTTGTGCTGCTCTTAATTGTACCAAATTATTGAGCCATGAGCCTTGTAGCACAATTAGTCCAATTAAAGACAATCCAATAAGAATAATAATTACGGGTAAAATTTTCCTCATTAAAGCAAATATAATTACATTAGTTCTCAGTATAACTTGTGAATAAAGTTTAGATAGATTTTAACTTGTTTATTTTAATTCGTTTTTATTAAATTTGATGATATGCAAAGTATTGAGACTGGAACATTATTAATATCAGATCCCTTTTTAAAAGATCCTAATTTTTTACGTTCAGTAGTTTTAATTTGTGACCATCATAGTGAAGGAACTGTTGGTTTTATTTTAAACAAAAAACATAACAAAAATTTTAGCGATTTTGTTGAAGGTATTGACCATGTTCATTTTCCTGTGTATTATGGTGGCCCAGTACAGTTAGACTCATTGCATTTTATCCATACTAAACCTGATTTAATTGAAGGTGGATTGCCAATAATTGATACTGTTTTTTGGGGTGGAGATTTTGGTCAGGCTTTAGTAGGTATTACTTCTGGCTTAATTTCTCCAAGAGATCTAAGATTTTATATTGGTTACTCAGGTTGGTCAGAGGGTCAGTTGGATGCCGAAATTGATCAGAAAAGTTGGATATTACACCAAGCCAATAAGAATTTTATTTTTCATTTAAATAATGAAATGCTTTGGAAAGATGTGTTGAAAGAAATGGGTGGAGAATTTAAAAATTTAATTAATTACCCATTAGATCCTCAGTTAAATTAATGTATACTTTGTTAAAATTTAATTTTTGGTATTTAATAATTTCTCTTCATCAATATATTTGATTACTCAAGAATTACTACATTATTTGAAACATTTCTACTTTTAATTTTAGTTTATTGGTTTGTTTAAAAGTTAACTAAAGTTTATTTTTCTTATTATTAAAAAAATTAGTAATGGCAATAGCAACAATAGTTTGGATTGATGATGAAATTGAAAGTCTGCAATCTCAAAAAATGTTTTTAGAAAGTAAGGGTTATGCAGTAGTAACATTTACAAATGGATTTGAAGGGATTGAGTTTGTTAAAGAAAATTATGTTGATGTGGTTTTATTGGATGAATCTATGCCTGGTATTTCTGGATTAGAAACCTTATCTAAAATAAAAGAAATCAATCAGCAAATACCTATTGTTTTAATTACAAAAAATGAAACTGAAACATTAATGGATGAGGCTATTGGAAGCCAAATCAGTGATTATTTGTTAAAGCCTGTAAATCCCAATCAGGTTTTACTAAGTCTAAAAAAAATTATTGATAATAAAAGATTGGTGGCAGAAAAAACTACGTCAAGTTATCAGCAACAATTTCGAGAATTATTTATGGCTTTAAACGATAATCCCGATTATAATGGTTGGATGG
>JANPAT010000194.1:0-1842 GCA_031430075.1 Chitinophagaceae bacterium
ATGATAAGTATAGGCAAAAGCTATGAAACGCATCACCTTGAAACCCGTATCAGAACTGAATATGGTAGCAGATGCATGTTGGTCAAATTTGGCAAGTTGATCTAATTGTAAATAATTAATGATATAAAAATTCAAAGCGGCATATTCAGTAATGGCGGCTTTGCCATTGGCATGGCAACCAGCAAAACTTTTGAGGTTGTAAACGGGGCTACTTTTAAACTAACCGGCACATCGGGCATGGTAACCGGTACAACCATCGTTAAAACTTTTGGCGCAAGCAGCACAGTGGAGTATGCAGGTACAGCACAAACCGTATCTAATGAAATGTACGGTCATCTTACTTTATCAGGTTCTGCAGGCGCTGTAGTTAAAACCATGCCTAATACGGCTATGACGATTGCCGGAAATTTAACCAGTAACCTAAGTACGGCAACATCTGTAAGCTATACTGCACTGGCAAATTATACCATTGGCGGAAATGTTAGCATTGGCGCCAGCACTGTATTTGATGGCAGCAGCTTTACACACAGCGTTACGGGCAACTGGGTAAACAACGGAACCTATACAGTATCAACAAGTACCGTAACCATGGCGGGGGCCAGCACAACCATCAGCGGATCGGGTACACTGGCATTCAACGATCTTATCTTCACCGGCTCTAACATTACTGCAGGCGCAGTAAATATTTCGGTTGCCGGTAATCTTTCTGCAACCGGTGTGGGTTCATTTACCCACGGCAGCGGCGGAGGATTTACCATGAGTGGTACTTCTAAAACAATTACCGGTACCGGGTTTACATTTAATGATCTTACCTTAAGCGGCACCATTTCCACTACGGCTGTACTTACCGTAGCAGGAAATTTAAGTGCGGGCGGGGCCGGGAGTTTTACCAGCAGCGCAGGCAGTGTTACCATGAGCGGCACTTCCAAAACCATTACTGCCACAGGTGGCATCAGTTTATTTAATCTTACTGTTACAGGAACGGTTACCACTGCCACAAACCTTTCCATTTCATCCGTACTTGCAGTTACGGGTAGTTTAACAGCATCGGCCGGTACCACAACTTTTACCAATACCAGTTCTTTAAGCGGAACGGCTAATTTATATAATGTAACGATCAATGGAACCTCGCTGCAGTTAACAACAAATTCTGTTTTGGGCATAGCTGGTACTTATACCATTACTGCCGGAACTTTGGATGTAACTACTACCATTCCCAATACGGTAAACTTTAACGGCATAATTAACCGCACAATCGCAAGCGGCACATTTCACCATTTAATATTTACCGGTAATACCAATACTGCCGGTGGAAGTATAACAGTAAATGGCGATATTACCATCTCTGCTTCTACTACTTTTTCACCGGCTACTTATACTCATTATATAAAAGGCAACTGGATAAACAACGGCACATTTACTGCCGGTACCAGTACAGTTGAATTTAATGGGCCCAGCGACGCTACGGTAACAGGCGCAACCACTTTTAATATTATCAATATTAATAAAACGGCCGGCACCAATGTAGTGGATGTACAGAGCAATGTTTCTGTAGCCACCATTAATATGACACTGGGTAAAGTAACTACAGGTACCAATACATTAACCATTACCACCACAAGAACAGGCGCAGGCATTATACTGGGGTATATACAGCGTACCCATACTTTTACAACCGGCGTTGCATACGAATTTGAAGGGCAGAATAATACGGTAACTTTTACAGCAGCCAGCGGGGTAACTTCCATTCTTGTAAAAGTATCTGTTGGTACTATTGGCGATTTTCCTTTTGGAGGATCAATGAACCGCTTATATGATATTACTATACCGGCAGGTACTTAT
>JANPAT010000195.1:0-4417 GCA_031430075.1 Chitinophagaceae bacterium
AAATGAAATTTGGATTTAAATCTCTTTTACCTAATACTTCACCTTTACAAATCCATACTTTAATACCGATTTTACCATAAACTGTTTGAGCAAAGACATTGGCATAATCAATATCCATACGAAAAGTATGTAATGGTGTACGACCTTGTTTTAATTCTTCGCTACGAGCAATTTCAGCACCATTTAAACGACCACTTAATTTAACTTTAATTCCTTCTGCACCCATACGTAGTGTAGAAGCAATGGCCATTTTTGTAGCTCTTTTAAAATTGATACGATTTTCGATTTGACGAGCAATAGTATCTGCAACAATATTGGCATCTAATTCTGGGCGACGAATTTCCAAAATATTAATTTGTACATCGTCTTTACCAGTTAATTTCTTTAATTCTTCTTTAATACGATCTACTTCACCACCACCTTTACCAATAATGATTCCTGGTTTGCTGGTGTGTATAGTAACGATTAATTTTCCTAATGTACGTTCAATAACAATTTTAGCAATGCCACCCTTGTTAATACGTGCCATTAAGTATTTGCGGATTTTTTGATCTTCAATTAACTTGCCAGCATAGTCTTTGCTATTGCCAAACCAGTTGCTATCCCATCCACGGATGATACCTAATCTGTTACCAATCGGATTTGCTTTTTGACCCATTTTGTTTATTTGATAATTTGGTAATTTTTAATTCTTTTTATCTACTATTAAAGTAACATGATTACTTCTTTTTCTAATTTTATGTCCACGTCCTTGTGGTGCTGGTCTCATTCTTTTTAAAACTCTACCACCATCTACAAAGATTGTTTTCACAGATAAGCCACTATCTGCAGCATTAGCACCTTCATTCTTTTGTTCCCAGTTATTAATAGCACTCTTTAACAATTTTGCTAAAGGTTTTGCATTGTGTTGTGGGTGATGATCTAAAATTGCTAAAGCTTTTTCAACTTCCATACCTCTAATAACATCGGCCAATAAACGCATTTTGCGAGGGCCTGTTGGGTAATTATTTAATTTAGCTACTGCTTCCATTTTCTTTTTAGTTATGAATTATGAGTGATGAATTATGAGTTAAGCAAATTCATTAATAACTCTTAATTCTACATTCTTTAATTATTGTTTACTTCCTGAATGACCTCTGAAATTTCTTGTTGGGGCAAACTCACCTAGTTTATGACCCACCATAAATTCTGTTACATACACAGGAATAAATTTATTTCCGTTATGTACTGCAAAAGTATGTCCTACGAAATCTGGAGAAATTGTGCTTCTACGACTCCAAGTTTTAATAACACCTTTTTTAGCTTTTCCCTCATTAATGCCTAACACTTTTCCTTCTAAGTTAGCATCGATATAAGGACCTTTTTTAATTGAACGACCCATATTTTAATTTTCAATTTGTTCTTTAGAATTCTAAGGAACGGTTATTATTAATTAATTTTTATCTCTTACTAATTTTTTTACCATCACGTCTTTGGATGATTAATTTATCGCTAGATTTTCCTCTTGTTCTTGTTTTTTCTCCTTTAGCATATTTACCAGTTCTGCTTCTTGGATGTCCACCTGAAGCTCTACCTTCACCACCACCCATTGGGTGATCTACAGGGTTCATAGCTACGCCTCTAGTTCTTGGACGAATTCCTTTCCATCTATTTACACCAGCTTTACCAGCTGTTTCAAGATTATGATCAGAATTAGAAGTAACACCTACAGTTGCATAACAGTTTACCAATACTTTTCTTAACTCACCACTTGGCATTTTAAGAACTGCATATTTTTCTTCTTTGTTGGCTAACTGAGCAGAAGTTCCAGCACTTCGAGCCATTTTTCCACCTTGACCTGGTTGTAATTCAATATTATGAATCATTGTACCCAAAGGCATATTCTTCATTGATAATGCATTACCAACTTCTGGTGCAACATTATCTCCACTCATTACAGTTGCTCCAACTTGTAACCCTTGTGGTGCAATAATGTATCTTTTTTCACCATCTGTATATTGTAAAAGAGCAATAAAAGCTGTTCTATTTGGATCGTATTCAATAGAAACTACTTTAGCTTCCATATCACGTTTGTTACGTTTGAAGTCAATGATACGATATTGTTTTTTATGACCACCACCAATATATCTCATTGAACGACGACCATTAGAATTACGACCACCTGTTCTTTTCTTAGGTTCAGTTAATGTTTTTTCAGGAACATTAGTTGTAATTTCTTCGTAAGCGTTACCAATTCTCCAGCGAGTACCTGCTGTCATTGGTTTGTATTTCTTAAGTCCCATTTCTTTTTTATTTTAATTGGAAGTTTTCACTTCTACTTTATTTGCAAATTTTGCGGTATTGCTTTACCATTCTTAACAATATATTTTAGATATTGCTATATAAGTCAATTGTTTCTCCTGCTGCAATGGTTACCATTGCTTTTTTGTAACCAGATTTAGTTCCTTGTATTAAACCTGCTTTTGTATTACGACTTTTATTTTTTGCAGGAGCTACTGCAGTATTTACTGTTTTAACAGTAACACCATAGAAATTCTCAACTGCTTTTTTGATTTCTAATTTATTAGCTCTTTTATCTACTTTAAAAGCATAGCAACTTAATTTAGTTTGTTGCAAGTTTGCTTTTTCAGTTAAGATAGGCTTTATTAATATTTCTGATTGTTTCATTTCAATTCAATTTGAGTAGTTACGAATTAAGCTTCAGTTTCTGCTTCGTTAAAAATTTTAGCAGCATTTTCAGTAATTACTAAAACATCTGCATTCATAATATCGTATGTATTAATATCAGCTAATAAAGTGCTAGCAATGTTTGGAACATTACGTGTACTTAAATGTACATTATCATTATACTCAGCTAAAACCAATAAAGATTTTTTGTTTGCAACATTTAATCCTTTCATGATACTTACTACTTCTTTAGTTTTAGGAGCTGTAAATACTAAGTCTTCTACCACAACAATTGCTGAATCTTTTGCTTTATAACTTAAAGCCGAGATTTTAGCCAAATCTTTAACTTTACGATTTAACTTAATGTCGTAAGCATGAGGTTTTGGTCCAAAAATAGTACCACCACCTTTGTATAAAGGATTACGAATATTTCCTTTACGAGATCCACCAGTACCTTTTTGTTTGTGAAGTTTGCGGCTTGAACCTTTAACTTCAGCACGAGTTTTTACTTTATGTGTTCCTTGACGTTGAGCACCCATATACTGTTTAACAGCTAAGTACATTACGTGATCGTTAGGATCAACACCAAATATTTCTTCTGGCAACTCAACAGTTCTACCTGTTTTTTGACCCTGTATATTTAAAACATCTACTTGCATATCTTATCTTTTTAAGACCTTGAAGGATTTTAAAACCCTTCAAGGTCTTTTTGTAAAATTATTTTTGAATTAAAACTATTGATCCGTTATGGCCAGGAACTGATCCACTAACAAGCATGTAATTTTTTTCTGGGAAAATTTTTACAATTTTCAAACCTTTCATTTTTATTCTATCGCCACCCATTCTTCCTGCCATTCTCATGCCTTTAAATACACGACTAGCATCAGATGAATTACCAATAGAACCTGGTGCTCTTTGACGATCGTGTTGACCGTGAGAAGCTTCACCAACTCCAGAGAAGCCATGACGTTTTACAACACCTTGGAAACCCTTTCCTTTAGATGTACCTACCACTTCAACTTCTTCGCCTTCAGCAAAAATGTCTAATGTAATAGATTCGCCTAAAGCTTTTTCTATTGAGTAGTTACGAAATTCTTTTGTAAATTTTTTGGGAGCTGTATTGGCCTTTGCAAAGTGATTAATTTCTGCTTTAACAGAATGTTTTTCTTTTTTGTCGCCAATAGCTAATTGTAGTGCGTTGTATCCGTCAACGTCTTGGGTTTTAACTTGAGTTACCACATTTGGTGCAATCTCAATAATTGTACAAGCTGTTTGTTTTCCGTCTTCAACGAAAATGCTTGTCATCCCAATTTTTTTTCCAATAATACCTTTCATCGTTTGCGGTTTTAATAGCCCCGCTGAAGTATAGAGGACATTCTGATGATGAATATCAGAATTCAATCCTTGTTTGCCAACGACCTTTTCTATGGTTTCTTGAATTTCAAGAGTAGAAGTACCGTTGGTAAACAAACCTCGAAGGGCCTGTTTATATGTTGCCGATTATATATTTAAATACAATCGAATTTTTAATTGATCAGAGCTCTTTTTTGCATATAGCATTGAGAGATGAAATGTTGTTATAAAGAACTAAAGTTATTAATGAGAATAAATTCTCAAAGGCTACTTATGCCTTAATTTCTACTTCAACACCTGAAGGAAGATCTAATTTACTTAGAGCATCTACAGTTTTAGAAGAAGAAGTATAAATATCCAACAAGCGTTTGTGTGTGCAAAGTTGAAATTGTTCACG
>JANPAT010000196.1:0-2757 GCA_031430075.1 Chitinophagaceae bacterium
AAAGCCGCAAAACTAAATTGGCTGAAAGGAATTGAATATTCTATCTCACCTTTCAGCCTATTTTTTATTATCTTTACGTTAATATGAAACAACGAGTTTATATTGACACATCAGTTATTGGTGGTTATTACGACACAGAATTCGAAGTAGCAACGAAACAATTATTTGACAGAATAATTAACAAGGACTTTATCGTTTACTTTTCAGAAGTAAATGAAACCGAACTTGAATTTGCTCCAGAACATATTAAAAGCGTTAAAACACTTATTCCGAATGATTGTTTAAGGTACATTGAAATTGATGATGAAGTAGAAACACTTATGAAGACTTATATTGCTGAAAAAGTATTAGGAAAATCAAGTGAAAATGATGCATATCATATTGCTTTAGCCTCTGTAAATAGGTTAGACTGTTTGATAAGTTGGAATTTCAAACACATTGTAAATTTTGACAAAATAAAAATGTTTAACTCAATAAATTTGCGATTGGGTTATCCATTAATTGATATTCGTTCACCTTTAGAATTTTTAAAAAATGACAACTAACGAGACAAAAAAATTTGACAGTGTTTCATTTTTCAGAGCCATAAAAGAAAAAATGGCTAAAATGATGGAAGGGATGACATTGGCTGAAAAGAAAAATTTTATGCTTCAAATTCGTGAAGGAAAAATCAAGGTAGCCTAAAATAAAACTGCCTACATAGGGTTTGTGCAAGTTGGGCACACGGAATTCTATTTCCCAACCTTCACAAAGCTCTGTTTGGATTAGGAATTTGGACAATCATCGATTGGTTTATGATTCAAGGTGAAACACGAGAAAAGAATTTAGCTTCACTAAAACAATATGTTTATTAATGAATTGGGTTAAAAAAGAAAATTTTTTATTGAATTTGTATAAAAAAATAAACATACTTTTTTATCAAAAAAAAATTGCTATCCTTTTCTTTACATTTATTATTATTAATTGGGTTTGGAACTTGTATAAACATTTATAATGCAAATCAACACTTTTAGTTATACCCCAAGTGAACATGAGTTAGAAAAAGCATCTAACAGTTATTTAATGTCTTTAGTTGCCTTAATTGCAGGAATGCCATTACCCATAATTAATTTAGTAGCAACATTCTTTTTTTATATAGGTAATAGAAAAGGCACCTATTTTGTACGTTGGCATTGCATACAAGCATTGCTTTCACAGCTATCACTTTTGTTTATGAATAGTTTTGGTTTTTGGTGGACAGTTTCAATAATTTTTGGGCCAGAAACCATTACTAATAAATATTTAGCCTACATTATAACAGTTTTCTTTTTCAATATTATTGAGTTAATAGCTACAATTTATACCGCAATTAAAGTAAGAAAAGGGCAACACATTTCTTGGTGGTTTTATGGAGATATAACTCAATTTATTTGTAAGCCATAGTATATGAAAAAATTCATTCTGCAAGTTGTAATTTTAGTTGGCATTTTTTTCTTAACACTTTTTTTAAGTAGAAAAGTGAATTGGATGAAATTATTTCATATCGATAAAATTACTAAATCAACTGAAGAAAAGCTCGGCGATTTAATTTGGAAATCTTACAGTTCAACCACAACTGAAATAACGTCTTACAAAATAATTAATACTGTTGATAGCATTGTAAACAAAATTTGTAATGCCAATGATATTGATAGTGCAACTATAAAAATACATGTTATTGAAAAAGATGATATTAATGCATTTGCCTTACCCGGCAACCATCTAGCTATTTACGCTGGTTTAATTAAAGATTGTGAAAATGCAGATGAGTTAGCAGGCGTTATTGCACATGAATTGGCACACATGCAAAAAAATCATGTAATGAAAAAATTGGTTAAAGAAATTGGTATGGGTGCTTTAATTAGTTTAACCACTGGAAATGGAAGTGGAGGAACTGTAAGCGAAATTATTCGAATGCTTTCATCAAGTGCTTATGATAGAAAATTAGAAAGCGAAGCCGATATTACAGGTGTAGATTATTTAATGAATGCCAAAATTAATCCTGAAGGATTAGCACAGTTTTTATTTAGAATGGCAACCACTGAAAAAGATATGCCACAAGCAGTTTATTGGATTAGTACACACCCCGAATCTGAAGAAAGGGCCAAAGATATTATGGCAAGAATACGGGTATCTAAAAAACAAAATTTTCCTAAATCTTCAAACCAAGAATGGAATAATATAAAAAGTGAGTTAGATAAAGAGTAAGTTTGAATTTCATTTTTCACTTATTTTTTCAATGTATCATTTTCATAAAATATCTTTTGTTATTATTTTTTTGACTCTTGTTTTTTCAAGTAAAGCACAATCTGATGATACTTTAAAAACTGATACCACATCTTCATCATCTTTCTTCAAGAAAAGTATAATTAATAATCAATATGAGTTTAAATTAAATCCAAGAGCAATTCCTTTTGTAGAAGATTATATTAAAAAAAATACAAAGGAATTTGAAAAAATGAGGCAATGGGGAAAAGCCTATTTTAATTTATATGATGGTATTTTAAAGCAATATAATATACCTATTGAAATGAAATATTTGAGTGTTGTTGAAAGTCATTTAAGAAGTAATTTAGTAAGTTGGGCAGGTGCAGTTGGACCTTGGCAATTGATGGATTATGAGGCTAAAAGATTTGGTTTAAAAGTTGGAAGAAATGATGAAAGAACCGACTATATTAAAAGCACCCATGTTGCTTGTAAAATTATGAATGAGTTGTATAATGAGTTTGGCGATTGGCT
>JANPAT010000197.1:0-3416 GCA_031430075.1 Chitinophagaceae bacterium
AATCAACTCATTCCAGAAAATAATAAATACAGCAGATACAAAAAAGATAATTTAGGAAAGATGAAGGTGAAGAATGGCTTAAGCAATCATTGTTGGCGTTTATCGAGCAGCAATGTTATTACTTGGGATGGTTTAGTTGTACCTTGTTGTTTTGATAAAGATGCTATGCACCAATTAGGAAATTTAAAAGATCAAACTTTTAAACAAGTTTGGCAAAACGATAATTACAAACAATTTAGAAAGGAGTTAATGACTAGCAGAAAAAACATTGATATCTGTGCCAACTGCAGTGAAGGATTAAAGGTTTGGGAAGACTAAAAAAATCACTCATCAAAATTTAATTATTTTAAAAATTTAAAAATCTTACATTCACATATTAATTAAACTAAAACCTCTTTATGATGACAAAAAATTTACCCTCAATTTTTAAAGTTGGTTTACTTTCAATCCTAATTTTAGGGTTTAGCCAACTTACAAGTGCACAAACTGCAAGCATTACAGGAAACCCAGGATTTTCTGGAAACGTTGGAATTGGAGGCAGTAATTATCATGCTAGCGAGCACATTTACTTAGAAAGCGAAATAGGAGCAAGTAATTTTACATCTATGCCAACAGCAATTAATAGAGTTTCGTTTATGCTAGATGCATCATCAACTGGTACCTTACCAACTACAGTTCCCAACTACGAAATTTATATGATGAATGTATCTGCAGCTACAACAACATTTACAGCTGGTATTTATAATTTAGCAGGATATACTCAAGTATTTAATGGCACTTTAAATTTAACTGCCACAACCACATGGCAAAATGTAGATCTTAGCACACCTTTTATTAGAACTGCAGGTAGTAATTTACAAGTTTTAATCATTAAAAATAATGGAAATATACAAGCTGGGTATAATTTTGTAACTGCAAATGGTAATAGTGTAGCAGGTAGTACGGCAACTACATCTCGTCGTTACAATGGAGCTACACAATCAGTTTCAGGCACAACTTCTTTTTCAGCATCTGCATTTAGAAGTGCAATACAACTTAATCACACAACAGCAACAGATGTTAGTCCGACTTCATTTACTTTACCATCATCAAGTTGTTTTTCAACACCTCAAAATATTTCTGTAACCATCACCAATACTGGTACAAGTACAACAATTGGTGCAGGTGCAGTAAATATTAATTTAAAAGTTTCTGGTGCAAACACAACAAATTTAAATCAGGTTTCTGGTGCTGCAATTCCTGTTGGTGGAACTCAAACATTAACATTTACAAATATTAATCTAAACAA
This sequence comes from Chitinophagaceae bacterium, assembly GCA_031430075.1. Taxonomy (GTDB): domain Bacteria; phylum Bacteroidota; class Bacteroidia; order Chitinophagales; family Chitinophagaceae; genus CAIVPM01. The sequence continues at coordinate 1,289 of JANPAT010000197.1, forward strand.
TGCCGGCACAAACACCATCCAAGCTTTAGCAACTTTAACAGGAGATCAAAATACAAGTAACGATACGTTAAGAACTTCATTAGCTACTTTAGTTACCATTACTTCTTTTCCATCAGTTGAGTCTGCCGAAACAACACCTTTGAATGTTTTCCCTTTTGCATCTTTAGTAAGTGGAACTAGACAATTATGGACTATTATAGGACCAACAACTAAATATAAAAATGCCGATTTAACTGATTCACTTGGGGCACAAAATGGATCTGTATTTTATTTATTTGATGCATGGAGTGGTGCAAGCAGCATTGGATTTACAAGTAGATTATATTCAAACTGCTTTAGTTTACCTTCTGGCCAACCTACTGGAAATTATAAAATGGATTTTTGGATGAGCCATGATAATTCTTATGCAACAGATTTAGATAGCATGTATGTGGCAGTTTCTACAGATAAAGGTGCAACTTGGAATAGAATTGGCGGTTATCAAAGATATAATGCAACCTATACAACTCCAGGTTGGGCAATGGAAACAGTTTCATTATCTGCTTATGCAGGCCAAACTATTCAAATTGGATTTGAAGGTGTTAGCAAATATGGCAATGTTATAGGCTTAGATAATATTACTGTAACTGCAAACTTCCCATTACCCATAACACTTACAAATTTCTCTGGTGTTAGAGAAGGCACAAGAAATATTTTACATTGGACTACTGCAAATGAAACCAACAATAAAGGCTTTGAATTAGAACGTAGTGCAAGTGGAGAAAAGTTCAGTTCTATTGCTACAATAAATTCTAAAGCAGAAAATGGAAACAGTTCATCAGTTCTTTACTATTCGAATAACGATGAAAAACCATTAGCTGGAACTAATTACTATCGTTTAAAACAAATGGATAAAGATGGTAAAGAATCTTTCTCAAATATTGTAGTGTTAAAATCAGCATCGATTACAAAAGCTGAAATTACTAGAGTTTACCCTAACCCAGTTTCTGAACAATTAAATGTTGTTTTAAATACACCAAACAGTGAAAAAGTTCAAATTAGAATCACTGATTTAGTAGGTAAAGTAATTTCTGAAAAAGTTTTACAAACTAATCAAGGAGATAATAATATTCAATTTAATACTTCTAATTTAAGTAGAGGAACGTATTTAATTAAAATATACTCATCTAACAACAGTGAAATGAGTATTCAAAAATTCATCAAACAATAATTTAAAAATTACTGTTTAAAAAAAGCGATTGCAAATGCAATCGCTTTTTTAATGTTATTTTTTTCTAGGTGCAGAAATACCGAACTAAAAAATTCGACTTAAATAATTTTTATAACGTTTTAAAAAGGTTTTGCTTATTAACATTAAACTACTTTGATCAAAATGCATCACACCATTCTAAAAAAAAATTATGAAAAAAATATTCATCCCAATAAGTTTTTGCTTATTAATATTTACTTTTTCTACAGCTCAAGAAAATAAAAGTAAAGCTGCAGAAAGAAAACAACAGATGCATCAACAACGACAAACTCTAAAAAAAGAACTAAACCTTTCCGATGTTCAAAAATTAAAAATGAAGTCTATAAATGAAAAATATAGAGAACAAATTAAAGAGCTAAAAAATAATGATGCTATAACTAGAGGAGATTTCAAAAGTCAAATGAAATTATTACAAGAAAAAAGAAAAGTAGAACTTGATGCCACCCTAACAGTTGAACAAAAAAATAAGATTAAAGAAATTAAAGAAACAAGGCAAAAGGAAATGAAAGCAAAGGCCAATGAAAGATTTGAGAAAATGAGTCAAAAATTAAATTTAGATGAAAAGCAAAAAGCTACAATAAAAGAGGCTCAGGTTAAAACTCAAGAAAAAATAAAATCAATCAGAGAAAATAAGTCAATAACAGAGATTCAAAAAAAAGAGCAACTAAAAGAATTGAGAGAAAAACAAAAAATTTTTACGAAATCTATTTTATCCGATGAGCAAAAAAAGAAAATAGAACATCATCAAAAAGGTCAGGACAGGAAAGCATAAATGTTTCATTTACAAAAAAGGCGTGTTGCAAATGCAACACGCCTTTTTTAATTCCTTAAATTGTTTTAAAATTAGTTATAATTAACTGTTACGTTAAAAGGCGTTGC
>JANPAT010000198.1:0-3146 GCA_031430075.1 Chitinophagaceae bacterium
TGCAGGAATAAAATACAATGTGATGAATTTTAATTTTTCATATTTGGTTCCTTCAGGTTCAGGAGTTTCTCAAAATCCATTGAACAACACCGTTCGTTTTGGAATTTCTTTTGAATTAGACCCAGATAGTGATAGATAAATTTATTTATAGATATTTGACCACAGATTTTAATCTGTGGTTTTTTTATTTATTGATTTGAAACAAATATTATGAGAATAGGTTCAGGTGTTGATTTTCATCAATTAGTTGAAGGCAGAGATTTATGGATTGGAGGAGTTAAAATTCCACATCATAAAGGTGCTTTAGGTTATAGTGATGCAGATGTGTTATTACACGCTATTTGCGACGCATTATTAGGTGCTGCATGTTTAGGGGATATTGGAACTCATTTTCCAGATACATCAAACGATTTTAAAAATATTGACAGCAAAATTTTACTTGCAAAATCAATGGAATTAATTAAAGCTGAAGGATACGAATTAATTAATATCGATGCTACACTTTGTTTAGAATCTCCTAAAATAAAACCATACGTAACTGCCATGCAAGAAACCATATCAAATATTTGTGGTGTTTCTTTAAAAGATATTTCTATTAAAGCCACAACAACCGAAAAAATGGGATTTGTTGGTAGAGAAGAAGGTCTAGTAGCTTATGCAACGGTATTACTTAAATAATTACCAAACATTTCTTGCACTTGGCGAAAAATCTAATTCAACAAAATCGTTTGCTAAATATTTATAATATCCAGTAATTGCAATCATTGCAGCATTATCTGTGCAGTATTCAAATTTTGGAATAAATACATTGCATTTTTTTTCTTCTCCTAATAATTCAAAAGCTTTTCTTAAACCAGTATTTGCACTTACACCACCTGCTAAGCATATATTTGTTATGCTTGTTTGTTGAATAGCTTTTTTCATTTTATTGATTAATATATTGCAAATAGTTTGTTGAATAGAGGCACACAAATCATTGAGGTTTTTTGCAATAAAATCAGTACTTTGTTTTTGTAAAAAATACAGAACAGATGTTTTTAATCCACTAAAACTAAAATTCAATTCTGGAATTTGTGGCTCTGCAAATTTGAAAGCATTAGGATTACCCATTTTTGCATACTCATCAATTAATGGTCCACCAGGATAAGGCAAACCTAAAAGTTTTGCAGTTTTATCAAAAGCTTCACCTGCAGCATCATCAATAGTTTCACCCAAAATTTCTAAATTTAAAGCAGTATGTGCTAAAACAATTTGAGTATGACCACCACTTACCGTTAAACATAAAAATGGAAAAGTTGGTTTATCTTCAGCTATTAAATTAGCTAATACATGAGCTTGCATGTGATGCACAGCAATCAAAGGTTTATTTAAAGCCAATGCGATTGATTTTGCAAATTGTGCACCAACTAACAAACTTCCAATCAAACCAGGAGCATTGGTAAAAGCAATAGCATCAATACGATTTAAGATTGTCGATTTAAGATTGACGATTTTATTGTTTTCATTCCCAATACCCATTTCCTTCAAAGCTTCTTCAACTACAGGAACAATATTTTCAATATGTGCTCTACTTGCCAATTCAGGTACAACACCACCATATTTTTCGTGAATGGATTGCGTTGCAATAATGTTTGAAATTATTTTCCCATCAACGCAAACAGCTGCTGAGGTTTCATCACATGAAGTTTCTAGAGCAAGTATTGTGGGCAATTTAATATTGTTAATGGTGTATTGTAAATGTAAAACTATAGAATATTCAACTTGTATTTTAAATTTGATATTTCTTGAAATTCATTTTATATTTCAAATTGTAATCAGCAAATATTCAAACAATAATCATAAATTCTTCTATACAATATCAAAAGCATTCCCCTACTTTTGCCATCTACAAACAACCGTTAGTTTTATCACTATGTTTCGTAAACCTTGGTGGAAAATATTAAGTTTTATACTGCTTGTTTACACTTGCATTGCTGGCTTTTTAATTACTGTTCCCGAACCCGCAGGAGTACCTTTACAGCAAACCATTAGAAATTTATTTTTTCATGTACCCATGTGGTTTGGAATGATGATTTTATTTTCTGTTTCTGTAATTTACTCCATAAAATATTTACAAAAACCAACTGCTATAAATGATGCAAATGCTATTGAATTTGCAAGAACCGGAATTGTATTAGGAATTTTAGGTTTTGTAACTGGAATGGTTTGGGCTAATTATCAATGGGGTAAACCTATTAGTGGAGACCCTAAACAAATTGGTGCTGCTATCGCAGTTTTAATTTATATGGCTTATTTTGTTTTACGAGGAAATATGGTGGATGAAAAGAAGGCAAGAATTAGTGCTGTATATAATATTTTTGCATTTTGTATGTTGTTTCCAACACTTTGGATAATGCCAAGATTAGTGGAGAGCTTGCATCCTGGAGGAATGGGTAGTGAAGGTAACCCTGGATTAAATCCTAAAGATTCAAATGCAGCAATTAAATTAGTTTTTTGGCCTGCAGTTATTGGCTGGACTTTATTTACTACATGGATAACCACTTTAAGAATAAGAACTAAACTTTTAGAAAATGAATAAATTTTTCACCACTTTATTATGTTGCTTTTTTAGCTTAATTAGTTTTTCACAAAATGCACCTGTTATATCATCTATGGATATCATGAAAAGCAATGGAAAAATTTATGTTGTTGTTGTGGTAGTATTAATAATTTTATTAGGCTTATTTTTTTATGTATGGAGATTAGATAAAAAAATAACTGCTCTTGAACAAAACAAAAATGCTTAATCATAAAAATTGAATAATAAATAAAACAAGTTCACATGTCAAACACAAATTATAGCTTTTTTAAAAGCGTTGAGACAAGCTTTGATAAGGCTTCGAAATTTACAAAATGGGATAAAGGATTGTTAGAACAAATTAAAGCATGTAATAGCATTTATAGTATGCGTTTTCCTGTAAAAATGGATGATGGCAGAATAGAAGTTATTGAAGCTTATAGAGTGCAACATAGCCAACACAAAAGCCCATGTAAAGGTGGAATTCGTTTTAGTGATGAAGTAAATCAAGATGAAGTGATGGCTTTGGCTTCTTTAATGACATACAAATGTGCTATTGTAAATGTTCCATTTGGTGGTGGTAAAGGTG
>JANPAT010000199.1:0-3934 GCA_031430075.1 Chitinophagaceae bacterium
CCTTTTAAATTAGAAAACACATCATTTCCTACTAATTTTTGAACCAAATCAATCCTTGAATTATTTAAAATTAAAACAGTGTTAATAGAATTATTAGCATCTTTTTTTAAATCAATTAAGGCATCTAATGTAAAATTATAATCTGTATTTGGGGAATTGATATTTGCACTAATAAAATTTGTTTTGCTATTGTAATTTGCTTTGATATAAGCCACTCCTATAGAATCTGCATCAATTCTAAATTGATCAATTTTTAAGTTAGCGAATGCATTTAATTTTCCGAAAATATCGTCAACATGAATATTGCCGTTGGTAATACCTTCAATTTTTAAATCTTTTAAGAATAGTGAAGTTAAATCGCCAGCAACAACATTTTTTAAATTAATATCTAAGCTATTAGTATTGCCTCCTTCAACTGGCGAAGTTTCGATTGAAATTTCTTGAAAGCCTTGTAAGAATTTTACTTTTTTAGCTTCAGTTAAATTTTTGGTCAAATTAATTTCACCTTCTTTATCTAAATTCCATTTTTTATCATTTAATACAAATGATGATGGATTAAATTTAATTTTTATTCCTGTAGTAGAGGTTTCTACAATTGCATTTAAGTCGGCATCATTAAGCGTATTGTTAGCACTTGTTTTGAGAGAAACCCGAGAAACATTGTGATGGGATGCAATAGAAATTATTGAATTAGGAAAGTTTAAACTATCGCTAACTTTAAAGTTATTCAGATTACCAGTTAAACTTAAAGTATCAATATTTCCAATACCTTTTAAAGAAACACCAGTAGCCTCTAAATTATTATATCTACCATATGGCATTAAAAAGTCGATATTAAATTTACTTGCTTTAGTATCAATTACACCTGTTAAATGTGCATCGTTAAAGCCTTTTATTTTTTTATCGAACAATTGCAAATAGGGTTCAACAAATCTTGTAGATAGATCGAAGTTAAATTTTTGATTTTTAATATTTGCTTTTGGTGCAGCAATATATGCAGGGTAATAATTATGCAAAAAATATTGAAATGCATTGGGTAAATCTAATATTTTAAAATCGCCATACACATTTGCAGAAAAATCGTTAGAAGCTAAATGCAAAAACTTAGTTGAATCGTAGTATTCTGATGAAATATTTAATGAGTCGAATTTTATTTCAGCTTTATTATTTCGTATTGAAGCATTCAAAAATTTTGCAGAACCTAAAAAATTATCAATATTAGTACCAGTAAAATTAATATCTAATAAACCAATTAAGCTTAAATCATCTTTCGAAAAATTAAGAGCTTTTAAATTCGACTTTTTTAAATCTGCCAATATATTAAACTGAGGTAATGCTTTTGAAAAATCCGCTTCGGCATTGCCAATAAAATCAAAATTAGCATCATTAATTTTTACTTCCCCATTGAAATATTTATTTTGAAAAGTACCATTTGTTACAATGTTTTTATAAGCATAGCCATTGTACTCAAAAGTTTTAAAAGATCCATCTAATTTGGTTTTTAATTTATTTGTATTGAAACTATATCCATCAAATTTTCCATCAAACTCAATAATGCCAAGTTGTTTTTCGTTCAAAAATTTTCCTAAATTAAACCCAGTTAAATTTATTGTACCATTATATGTTGCTTCTTTTTTTAATGGAAGTTTCATATTTATGTTCGATGAAATACTGCCCAAAGCAGTGGTTACAGTACTTTTTGTATTAAAATTACTTGTTGTACCATTAAAATTTCCATTAAATAAAATTGTACCTAAAGCTGAAAGATTGGGTGATTGTACCTTTTTTAAAGATGGAATAATTGCACTTAAATCTTTATGGTTTGTTCTAATATTTCCGTTATTAAAGCCAATAAAAGTTTTATCAATATCGGGTAAACCTTTCATAGTTAAATCACCAGATATTGTGGTACCATTATTCTTTTCTTTAGCAAACAATTTATTAAACTTGAAGTTGGATACTGTTCCATAAAAACTTCCATCTATTTGCAACTCTTTTTTCCAAGTTTTTAAATCTGTTGAAAAGAAAGCAATATCATCACTATTTATAAAAGAGTTTTTAAACTGAGCTTGCATGGTAACATTGGTAGCAAATTCTGCAAAATCCTCATCAAAATTATTAAACTTCATGGCGTAATAATTAGTGAGGTGGCTTTTATTTGTAACTAAATCTAAGTTGGCTAATTCCAAAATTTTTGGTGTCCATTTCAAGTGGGCTTTTAGTTGTTTTACTAAAAGTCCACTTCTTTCAACAGCATTAATATTAACTACAGACTTTAATGTATCTCCATGTGCTTTAAAATCATCTAAATCGATATTTAGTTTGGTTAACCAAATATGTGATCCATCAAAACCTTCTAAAGGCTTTTCAAAATCATTATTAATTTGAAGAGCCCCATTTTTAATACCGAATTGCTTAACATTTAATTGTAGCAGATATTCTGGTATAGAATTATCAATTGGTGGAAATATATAGTTTGATGGTCTGTTGCCATTGAATTTTTGAATATCAACAAAGGGTTCTGTGATTTGTATATTATCAATTTCAAAAATATTTTTATCAAACCTTAGTCGATGAGTTTCAACTAATAAATCTTTTAATTTTATAGTCAAAAATTCTCCACGCCAAGCATCATTTTTTAAAATTTTAATATTCTTAAATTCAACTTTTTTTATTTGAAAGTCTGAATTAGCTTTTTTTGTAGATGGATTTTTTGATGCAAAATGATCAATAATATATTGATAGTTCCAAACACTATCGGTTCTATTTACTTTTATTAAAGCATCGCTAATACTAAAATATTTTAGTTCAATATTTTTTTTAAAAAAGAACCAGTCTGTAATGTTTAAACTAATGCTTTCAGCTTGTAAAACAGTGTCTTGTTTTTTATCAAGTATTAGAATTTTATTTAAATTAGCCTTATTAAAAAAATTGAAGCTTACACTTTTAATTTCAACTCTCGAACCTAAATCTTTCGATAGTTTATTTGTTGCAATATTTATAAGCCAATTTTGTACAATAGCAGTTTGCAATGCAAATGATAGAATGGTAATAAAAACAACCATTACCAACAATACTTTTCCTAATATTTTTAAAAACTTCTTCAGTATTTATTAATTGATTTACAAAACTAGGTTCATTTACCAAAAATTAAAGTTTTGAAAACTTTTAAAATGTTAAGATTTTTACATAAAACTCTTAATATGAAGTATTAATCTCATTAATCAGTATAAAAGTATAAAAAAAACACAATTATTAAAATTATACTAAGTTTGCCTTCCTCGAAATTAATTTTTATGAGAAAAGAAAAGGAAGAAGATTTTGAACTAAACTTAACTGGAGAAGAAACCCCTGGTAGTGGTGAAGTAAAACCAAAATGGTACAATAGAATTAGAAAGGGAATTACAACCTCAACCGCAGATAAAAAAGAAACCCCAGAAGGTTTATGGAACAAATGCCCACAATGCAACTTCATTACAACTACTTCAGATTTAAAAGAAAATTTATTTATTTGTGCCAAGTGTAATTACCATCATAGAATTGGCTCAATTGAATATTTCAATATACTTTTTGATAACAATGAATACGAAATTTTGTTTGATGAAATAAGAAGTAAAGATTATTTAAACTTTACCGATTTAAAAAATTATCAAAAAAGGTTAGATGAAATTCATGCTAAAAGTGATTTAAAAGATTCTATGCGAGTTGGAGTAGGTAAAGCAAATGGTGAAAAAATGGTAATTGCTTGTATGGATTTTGAATTTATTGGTGGTAGTTTAGGAAGTGTAATGGGAGAAAAATTTAGCAGAGCAGTTGATTACTGCATTAAACATAAATTACCCTTTATTGTAATTAGCAAAAGTGGCGGTGCTCGAATGATGGAAAGTGCTTTTAGTTTAATGCAATTAGCAAAAACTAGTGGTAAATTATCTCA
>JANPAT010000200.1:0-5415 GCA_031430075.1 Chitinophagaceae bacterium
GGTGGTAAGGCTAAATTTAATTTTTCATCTATGACGAGTGTGTACACACCTTCTGGAAAAATTGATGTGCTTTCTGCTGCTCAATTTAGAAGCTTTGTAAATGCAAATGGTAAACCTGCTGATATTGCTTTAATGGGCACATCAACTACAGATTGGCAAAAAGAAATTTACAGAACTTCAATTGGTTCTGATAATAACTTAAGTGTAAGTGGTGCCATTTTTGGAAATGTACCATTTAGAGCAAGCTTAGGATATTTAAATCAACAAGGAATTTTGCGTGGTGGAAATTTAAAACGTACTACTGCTTCAATTGTAGTGAGTCCTAAATTTTTCAACAATCATTTAAAAATTGATTTTAATATTAAAGGTGCGGTTACCGAAAATCAATTCGCAAATGAAGGTGCAATTGGTGCTGCTGTTGGTTTCGATCCTACAAAACCTGTACAAAGCGGTAACAATCGTTTTGGTGGATATTGGGAATGGTTAGATCCTCAATCTACAACTGGATTAAAATCTCTTGCTCCAATCAATCCTGTTGGTTTATTAAATCAAAGAGATGATAGAAGCCATGTTGAAAGAAGTATTGGTAATGTACAATTCGATTATAAATTTCATTTCTTACCAGAATTAAGAGCAGTTTTAAATTTAGGATATGATATTTCTAAAGGTGGTGGAACAGTAGTAATTAACGATAGTGCTGCCCAGAGTTATAAAAGATTTAAAGATGTGAATAATAGATTCCATGGTGGTGTTAACAATGCTTATCGTCAAACCAATCAAAATACTTTGATGGATTTTTATTTCAATTACGCTAAAAATACTTCGTTTGGTAATATTGATTTAACTGCTGGTTATTCTTATCAAGCATTTAAAACAACCAACTTTAATTTCAGCGATAATACTTTTAATGGAACAAAAATAAACAGCCCAGTATTTCCTTTCGATATTCCTGAAAACAGATTAATTGGTTTTTATAGTCGTTTACAATATTCTTATAAAGGCAAGTATTTATTAACTGCTACAGTAAGAAGAGATGGTTCGTCTCGTTTTTCACAAGATAACAGATGGGGTACTTTCCCATCAGTTGCAGTGGGTTGGAGAATTAAAGATGAATTCTTTAAAAATACCAAAGCTATTAACGATTTAAAACTTCGTTTTGGTTATGGTGTTACTGGTAACCAAGATGGTATTCCTTTATATCTATATCAACCAACTTATAACTTAGGTTCTAATCAAAGTCAATATCAATTTGGAAATACTTTCTATAACATTTATGCACCTGCAGGCTACAATAGTGCTTTACGTTGGGAGCAAACAGAAATGTTAAATGCAGGTATCGACTTTGCATTATTTAATAATAGAGTAACTGGTACAGTTGAATATTATGAAAGAAAAACTAAAGATTTATTGAATGCAGCAAATCAACCAGCAGGTTCAAATTTTACAAATATTATTATTGCAAACGTTGGTAATTTAATTAATAAAGGGGTTGAGTTAACTTTAAATCTTGCTATGGTTTCTAAAAAAGATTTCACTTGGGATTTAGGATTTAACATCAACTACAATAAAAATGAAATTACTAATTTAACCCTATCACCAGATCCAACTTATGTAGGTAATACATTTGGAGGTTTTGATGGTGGTACTGGTCAAACTATTTTAATCAATTCAGTTGGTCATCCTCGTGGTGCTTTCTATACTTACAAACAAATCTATGATGAGAAAACAGGTAAACCAATTGATGGTTTATTTGAAGATATCAATAGAGATGGAACAATCAATTCAGGTGATTTGTATAAATACAAACAAGTAGATCCTGTAGTGTTCATGGGTATCAATTCAAACTTTACTTATAAAAAATGGAATGGTGGTTTTGTAATGAGAGCTAATGTAGGAAACTACTTATATAATAATGTAAGAAGTGGTTCTGGAACATTAAGAAACATTATCAATCCAATTGGAGTGTTAAGAAATGGTTCTACCGAAGTATTAGAATCTGGTTTATCTGGAAATGGCGAAAAATATTATTTAAGCGATTACTGGGTACAAAATGCTTCTTTCTTAAGAATGGATAATATTAATATTGGATACAATGTGGGTAAAGTATTTAATAATAAAGCTAACTTACGTTTAAGTGCAAATGTTCAAAACGTATTTGTAATTACTAAATACAGAGGATTAGATCCAGAAATTAGTGGTGGTATAGATAATAACTTATATGTACGTCCAAGAGTATTTGTTTTCGGAATTGGTTTAGATTTTTAATTTAAACATCAAATAAAAAATTATAATATGAAAAGATATATTTTAAAAACAGCAGCACTTGCATTTATCGTGGCTAGCATTTTTAATTCTTGTACAAAGAAATTAGACTTGCAACCAACTAACGATGTTACTGCTGCCATTGCTTATTCAACACCATTAGGTTATAAGCAAAACCTAGGTAAGGTTTATGGTGCATTTGCATTAACAGGCAATTATGGTCCAGGTTCTGGCGATATTGCTGGTATCGATGCAGGTACTTCAGATTTCTTTCGTTTATTCTGGAAAGCTCAAGAATTAAGTACAGATGAAGCTGTAGTTGCTTGGGGCGATCCAGGTATTCAAGATTTTCATTTAATGAATTGGGGTCCAACTAACCCAATGTTACAAGGATTATATTACAGAAGTTTGTATCAAATTAGTGTAGCCAACGAATTTTTACGTCAGTCCACTGACGATAAAGTGGCTAGCAGAGGAATTACAGGAGTAGATGCTACAAACATTAAACAATATGCTTTAGAAGCTCGTTTTATTAGAGCTTATCAATATTGGGTGTTGATGGATTTATTCGGTAATCCTCCATTTACAACTGAAGCTGATGTTGTAGGTGTTACCATTCCTAAACAAACCACAAGAACTGAGTTATTCAACTATATTGAATCTGAATTAAAAGCAATTGAAACACCAATGATTGCTGCAAAAACCAATGAATATGGTAGAGCAGATAAAGCTGCTTCTCAGGCTTTATTAGCAAGATTATATTTAAACGCAAAAGTATATACTGGTACAGCTCGTTACAACGATGCTATTGTTTATGCTAAAAAAGTAATTGATGCAGGATATACTCCAATAAGCAATTACACACAATTAATGCTAGCAGATAACCACACCAATACAAGTGAAAATATTTTCACTATAAATTTTGATGGATTAAAAACTCAAAATTGGGGTGGTACAACTTTCTTAACCCATGCTTCAATTGGTGGCTCTATGAATGCTGCAGATTATGGCGTTGATGGAGGTTGGTATGGTATAAGAACCACCAAATCAATTGTTGATTTGTATGGAGATTTAGGCACCAATCAAGATAAAAGAGCCATGTTCTATAATAATGGTCAAAATAAAGAAATTAATGACTTAACTAACTTCAATGATGGATTTGCTGTTACTAGATTTAGAAATAAAACTAAAGCTGGTGCCACAGGAGCAAGTTTAACTTGGGTAGATATTGATATGCCAATTTTTAGAATTGCTGAAATGTATTTAATATATGCAGAAGGTGTAACAAGAGGAGGAACAACTGGAGATATTGCTACTGCAACTGGTTTTATTAATATTTTACGTACTCGTGCTTATGGAAATGTTACAGGTAATATTGCACCTGGCCAATTAACAACTAATTTTATTATAGATGAAAGAGCTAAAGAATTGATGTGGGAAGGATTTAGAAGAACTGATTTAATTCGTTACGACAAATTTACTGAAGGTACTTATTTATGGCCTTGGAAAGGAGGAGCAAAAGATGGTACAAGTGTATCAGCCTTTAGAAAATTATATCCAATTCCTTCTTCAGACTTAACGAGTAATACTAATCTAAAACAAAACGCAGGATACTAATCAGAAACTATAAAAAATTAGAATATGAAAAAAATAACTAAATTACTTTTCCTTACAGCCCTTGTTAGTATTGGCTTAGGATCTTGTAAGAAAGATGAAAATCAAATCTATTTTCAATCCTCAACACCACCAGTTTTAACTTCAACAAAAACTGCTGTTGTGTTGGATATTGCAAATAAAGATAATCCAGCATTTACTTTAAATTGGACCAATCCAAACTATTCTTTTACAACCGGATTAAGTTCACAGGATGTTAACTATACCATTCAAATTGATAAATCAGGTGGAAATTTTGCAAGTGCAAATTTACAAGAATTCACTATTTCAAAAGACCTAAGCAAAACCTTTACAGTAAAAGAGTTTAATACTTTGGTTGCTAAAATGAATATTCCAGAAAATGTTGCAACACCTGTAATTGTAAGAGTTAAAGCATTTCTAGGCACTAATGCTGCTGTAGTTTATTCCAATACATTGAACATGACTGTTACTGGTTATTTAGATGTGGTGTATCCCGTACCAGCAAACATGTTTATTGTAGGTAGTGCTACTCCAGGTGGTTGGAATAATCCAGTGCCAGTTCCATCTCAACAATTCACAAAAGTTGGATCAACTAAATTTACTATTACATTAACACTAAATGCAGGTCAATCTTATTTATTACTTCCTGTAAATGGAGATTGGAGTGCTAAATATGGTTGCATGGGTGGTAACAATTCTAACAATCCAAATGGAGATGATTTTAAACCAGGTGGTGGCGATATTTTAGCACCAAATGTTACAAAAGCATATACCATAACATTTGAATTTAAAACAGGAAAATTCACTGTAATATAAATTAATCATCACAATTAATACAACCGCAATATGAAATATTTATCAAAAATTGCATTACTCTTTGTAATTGTCAGCACAACCATGTTGGCATGTACTAAAGAAAATGCATTACCTACTTATACCACAGGAAGTGCTCCTACATTGAGTAGTTCAAAATCTATAGTTGCTTCTACAACTGCAGACTCTAATCTTGTAGCTGTTACTTTTTCTTGGACAGATCCAGGATTTGCAACAGATGCTTCTCAGAATAAATATGTTTTAGAAATCGATTCTACAGGAAGAAGTTTTGCAAAATCTGTAAAAACAACCATTATTGGTTCTTTAAGTAAATCTTTTACAGGCAAAGAATTAAACACTATTTTATTAGGCTTTGGCTTCAATTTTAATGTAGCTTATGATATTGATGTACGTTTAACATCATCATACAATAACAATAACGATATTAAAGTATCCAATACTATTAAAATTAAAGCAACACCATATTTAATTCCTCCAAAGGTGGCGGCACCAGCAAGTGGAAAATTATTTATAGTAGGTGGTGCAACAACTGGCGGTTGGAACAATCCTGTTCCTGTACCAACACAAGAATTTGCGAAATTAGACCCATTGACTTTTGTTGGTGTGTTTGATTTAGCTGCTAATAACGAATATTTAATTTTACCAGTTAATGGAGATTGGAGCCAAAAATATGCAACACCAAAC
>JANPAT010000201.1:0-2517 GCA_031430075.1 Chitinophagaceae bacterium
GATGACATTACTTTATTGGTCAAGTCAATAACCGTTTGTCCACCACATAAATCTTCTGCACAAAGTAAATAGTCAACCTCATTTTTTGTCACCCATGAATGGTAAAAAGTTCCTTCATTAACAAAGAATGAGAATAAGAGATTCGAATTGTCAGTTTGATAGATTTCTACTTTGGTAGACTCCCAATTACAATTGGGTTTTTCTTGTTTGAAGGATTTTGTATCTACTCTATATTTATTGTTGGGAGAAAATACTGTCTCATTGCTATTGTCTATAGCATTGTTTGGGTTGAAATACTGTTTGATTTCGTCTCGTATCGTGTCAATGTAATTCATGTCGCACTGTATAGCACACAACTCAAAGATATACGCAAGTTTTTATTTCCCCAAACTTTCAACTATGAATTTAAATCGTTGATTATTAAATTTATTATTGTATTTGTACTTAGTTTTAAATCTGCGTACATTTTGTATTGTTGTACAAAAGCCAAAAGGCTGCTGGCTGTGTGGGTATAGTGTGAGTGTAACGAAGCACCGAAGCAAAGCGTAGCCCAAAACAGCCAGAACAAATGTTGATAATTGGTTTAAAGTTGAAAGCCCCAAAAACTCTATTTACTCACACATCAAAAACTTAAATCCCAAACCAATATTTTTGTAACAACTCATAACTATTAATTCATAACTCTTAACAAATAAATCTTTGTCTCAATTTTCACATTTACACGTTCATACACAATATTCATTACTCGATGGGGCAGCCAGTATAGATAGTTTATATAAAAAAGCTTTGCGAGATAATATGCCTGGTATTGCTATAACAGACCATGGCAATATGTTTGGCGTGTTTGAATTTGTTAATCAGGCTTGGAAACATACTAAAGTGGTGGGTAAAGATGAGCATGGTAACGATATTAAACAACCCATTGTTAAACCCATTGTAGGTTGTGAATTTTATGTGGTTAAAGATCGTTTTGCAAAAACGTTTACTAAAGATGTTAAGGATGATAGATATCATCAACTTTTTTTAGCAAAAAACGAAACTGGATATAAAAATTTAGTGAAACTTACCTCATTAGGTTATATAGAAGGCTTATATAGCAAGTATCCTAGAATAGATAGGGAACTTATAGAAAAATATCACGAAGGTTTAATAGCTACAACTTGTTGCTTGGGTGCTTATGTGCCACAAACCATTTTACAGCATGGAGAAGCTAAAGGAGAAGAAGAATTTAAATGGTGGCTCGATTTATTTGGAGAAGATTATTATATAGAAATTCAAAGGCATAATATCAGAGATCAAACTATAGTAAATGAAGTGTTATTAAAGTTTGCTGCAAAATACAATGTACCCATTATTGCCAGTAATGATAGTCATTACACAGATAAAGAAGATTATAATGCTCATGATATTTTATTGTGTATTAATACTGGCGAAAAACAAGCCACTCCTGGCTTTGATGATATTGTGCATGATGACTTAATGATTAAAAACAAACGTTTCAAATTTCCTAACGATCAGTTTTATTTCAAAACTACTCATGAAATGAAACAATTGTTTGCCGATATTCCAGAAAGTATCGACAACACTAATGCTATTGTTGATAAGGTTGAAATTCTGAATCTTAAAAAAGATATTTTACTACCTGCATTTCCTGTGCCTAAAGAATTTCAAATTCATAATACTAATGAAGTAATTGGTAAAAATATTGTTACACCGGATGTAAACAATCAGTGGGAGTATTTAAAAGACCTCACTTTTAAAGGTGCAAAAGTTCGTTATGGAGAAATTGAAAGTCATGTTCAAGAACGAATAGACTTTGAATTGTTCACCATTAAAACAATGGGTTTTGCTGGTTACTTTTTAATTGTAAGTGATTTTATTAAAGAAGGCAGAAACATGGGTGTGTTTGTGGGTCCTGGTAGAGGTAGTGCTGCAGGTTCTGTAGTGGCCTATTGCATTGGTATTACTAATATAGACCCTATAAAATATAATTTACTTTTTGAAAGATTTTTAAATCCAGAACGAAAATCAATGCCCGATATTGATACAGATTTTGATGATGATGGCCGACAAAAAGTAATTGATTATGTTGTAAAAAAATATGGTAAAGCACAAGTTGCACAAATTATTACTTATGGCACAATGGCTGCAAAAAGTAGTATTAAAGATGTTGCCAGAGTAATGGATTTACCATTGCCAGAAAGTAATGCTTTAGCAAAATTGGTAAGCGATAAACCTGGTACAGAATTGGGTAAAATTTTGCAAGCTCCTTTAACCAAAAAAGATGGTGAAAAAAGTTTAGAGGAAATGGGTTATTCTTCAGAAGATATTGAAAATGCAAAACGATTAAGAGAAATTTATAATAAACCTGAAGGAGATTTAAGAACAAAAATTTTACATGAAGCTGAACGATTAGAGGGAAATGTTAGAAATACTGGTTTACATGCAGCTGGAATTATTATTTCTCCAACCGATTTAACAGATTTAATTCCTGTTGCAACAAGTAAAGAAACGAAT
>JANPAT010000202.1:0-5462 GCA_031430075.1 Chitinophagaceae bacterium
GCAATCATTTAAAATTAAATAATAATGGAAATATAAATGTTACAATCATTGTCCAAATGCAATACAATGGTAAAAATATAGCAATACTTTTTTCAACTTGTTCAATTTCTTTACCACTTTTTATAGTTTTAAAAAGATTAAAAGTTACCATAGAAAGATTGATAAACATTAAAATATTACCACCTAAAATGGCTATTCTGTTTGGTGTGATACCCCATGTTGAAATGCGAAATAAAATGGCAGATATTGCTATGGCATTAACTATAATTGTTACTAATGAAAGTAGAAATAATATTGTTATTGCAAATTTGCTTTCTGAATTTTTTGAAGTTTCAGTGATGGAGAAAAGTATTATAGCCATAACTCCAATTAACAGCATATTGAAAATTAAAAGAAAATTTCTGTCGTTATAAGGATTCTTGCCTTTTGCTATAACAGCAAATAAATAAGTTATTAGTGTTACCAAAACTAATGGTGTAAATACTTTTGCAATTACAGGTGAAACTTTATTTACTAAGTGTGGGTTGGTTTGTACCAAATAAGTACCAATAATTGGTGCAGCTGCAAGTCCGAAAATTATAATGTATTTAAAATAAAAATCTTCAATTTTTACATCAATTAATGAGAATAAGCCTAGGGTAATTCCTGTTAATAAAGCACCGGCAATGAGTATGATAGTTGTAAGTACAACAACATCTCCATTATATCTTAAAAAGTCAATTCTCTTATTATTATTCTTGTCATAATCTCCAATAAAAGTAAAACCCAATACAGACCAAAGAAATAAGGGTAAATGAATACAAGCTAATAGTAATGTATCGCTTTTACTATTGTTAGGTAAAAAATTAATGTACAACACTGCAATTAATATAGATACTGCAATTATTGAAAGTTTTTTAGTAGAAATATTTTGTTTAAAAGCAAAATATGCACATAAAAAAGGAAATACTATAAAGCCGATATTTCTTTGATAAAATAGGTCTTCATTTAGCAATGCAAATTGTGGAATTTTTGCTACTAAGCCTGCAATTAATGAAAGAGCAAATACAAAAAGCAATTCTTTATTTGTGCCCCAAGAAATGTTTTCATCTTCAAAGTTCAACCGTTCGTTCCAAGTTTTTGCTACTGAATTTTCTTTAATTTCTTCATAAACTTCATTAAATGCTCTTGTAAAACTTGTTTTATTTTCGCGGTACAACTTTTCGAGTTGTTTTGAATTATGAATGTTATTTATGATTTCTGCTTTCATAGTAGAAGGTTTAATAATTTAAAAAGAAGATGCTTTGCAATTTATGGAAAAACTCTATTGTAAAAGCTCTATTTTGATTGTTCATTACCAAAAATCCCAAACAAATCGTAAGGTTTTTCTTTAAACTTTTCATTAAATTGAAAAGCTACGGCAACAATGAATACTACAAATAGTAAAACAATGAATAACTGCATTGCAGATGTTTTTTGAATCTCTTGTTTTGCGTTTTTTTCACACACTTCCCCTGGCAGTATTGCACTTTTCCTTTATTAAATAATTTGTACACTGCACAACCTAAACAAATTCCAAAGGCAGATTCAAAAAAAAGAAAAATTAAACAGATAAGACAAATAATACCTGTAATAGGGCTAAAAGCATTTACAATAATAAAAAAAACAAACATTGTACCCGATAAAACCACGCCAATTATCCAAGCAAATTTCTTTTGTTTAGCACCAACATATTCTGGGTTTTGATTTCTTACAATCAAACGACCCAAAATTAAGCTTGGGGAAAATTTGGGGTTGATGAATACACGAATTAAAAAATCGGTAAAGAAAAAAATGATTACATATTTAAAGGATAGAAAATCGCTTTTAAACATAATAAACATAAAAGAAATAAAAGTGGCTAAAAATAACAAACCAGCTGCAGCTCTAATTTCTCTTTCGTTTAATACTTTAATATTATAGCCTTCAACATCTTCTCCAAATTGAAATATTTTACTCATAGCATTAAGTTTTAGTTTTTGGTAATTTGTGGTTATTGAAATACAATTTAAATGAAAAATATTTTATAAAATATAATATGCTAATTGATTTAAATAATAGATTAATTTTTATTATAACTTTTAAGATAAAACGAGCAAGTAACAATCCAAACTAAAATGGAACCTTCAATTATTCTTTGATAAAGACCAACATATTTCGATTGAATTTCGGCAGATAATATTCCTACAAAAAGCATGGAAATAATACCACATAATATGCTTATTAAAGAAATATTCTTACCCAGCTTCCAATTTCTTGCAGCAAAACCAATAATTATTAAACTTATAGGTACTACTAAATAAGTGAGCATCCCAATAAAATTATGAATCAGATTCGACAAACTTGGGTTGTTTAATTCTTTGTCATAGCTACTATCGTAAGGAAATATACTTACCATTACTGTTCCAAATCCATAAAAAATTGCAACAGCAAAAAATCCGATTTGAGTGGTTATTGATTGTGGTAATATTTTAATGGCAAGAAATGCAAAAAATGCAATAAAAATTCCGCTAGGAATAAATCCAAAAAACCTAAGTTGAGTGCCATAAGCTGTTCCATTAGCATAAGATTCACTTATCAAATTTGAAATATGACTGTAATTTAATAAATTCAAGCCACCAAGAATAGTACTTGTAATAAAGAAAACTGCACCAAGAATTCCAAACCAAAACGCTTTGTTATTAAACATATTTTGAGTTTTATATTAATCGATTATAATACTACAGATGTTTGAACTATTATCTAAAATTATAGTACTAACAAAATATAAAAAGCAACACTTGATGTATTAATTAGTAAAAATGATGGTTGGTAAAATAGTATGCCTAACGGAAATCTTTAAGGTTAGTTAAAATTAAGAAACAGTTTCTTTTCTCTTGGGCAACTCCTTTTTAGGCATTTTGTGATTAATTCAAGTGGCAAGGAGCATTTGTTTGTAACTTTTTTAGTCGAAATTAATTTTGCTTTCTAAGCTGAAATTAATGAGTGTTTTTTTAGGCTATTTTTTTCACAAACCAAAAAGAAACTTACAACATTTGCAATATAGAATTTAATTCTTTGGTTTGTTTAAGGTATAAATTCCACCAACAAAAAGTATAGCTGCTAATCCTAAATAAAAATAACCTTGTTGTTTACCAGATTCATTTGATGCATCTATTTTTAAACCCAATAAACTAACCTGTTGAGTATTTTCAGAAATTTTATTAACTCCAATATAACTCATTGCAAGGCTGATAATAATTAGAATTCCACCGATTATTTTTTTTGTGTCCATTACTTTAGTTTTTAATAATTTATTTTTTCAAGATATGAAATTAATTAGTAGAAGTAATAATAATATTTAGATATGATTATAGAATGCTCCTTTTTTTAAAGCTAATTATTAATAATGTAGACTTTGTGTTTTTGTAATGTATCCACTTGTAATCTGAAAGATGGGAGAAAAGTTATTAATTCATCTATTTTGCTTGTAATGCAATTAAAAACAACACTTGTTATTGGGTATTTTTCAATAGAATGTTGGTGCATTAAGTTTTTATCAATAGTTAGCAAAATATCAAATTTATTTTCAACGCAATAGGTCATCAACTTGCCATTTGTAACTCCACTCAGTTTTAATTCTCTAACTGCAAAAACTTCAAATTCTTGTAGAAATGATTCAATGCGTTTTGTAACGCATTCATCAAGCAATATTTTCATTGAGAATATTTGATGATGTTTCAATTAGCTTCTGTGACATTTCAAGAACTTTTACAATTTGATTTCTACTTACACCTTCAAAATCTTCTAAAAAAATCTGGATTGAGTCACCTGTTTCTAAATAGTCGAAAAGATTCTTTATTGGTACTCTAGTTCCAAAAAATACAGGAGTTCCATTTAAAATTTCAGGGTCTATATTTATTACACGTGTATCCATAATTTTAAATTATGGATTTCAAATTTACACTATTTAATTGGGGCAATAATGCTTACTAAGGTATTTTGTCTGTAGAAACAGATGTTGTAATTGCTGCATCATAAATGATACTCATCAATATGTTCTTCTTTTATTAATGATGAAACAAAACCTGCAGCACCAATAACAATAATATCTTTACCATCTTGTTTTTTAAGTTGGCAATTTCTTCTGCAAAATCTCCCTTAGCCAAAGTAGTGTTATTCCAAAATTAATTTAACCAGTTTTTATACTACCCACTTTGATCAAACATAATTTCGGCAGAACTACCTACTTTATATAACGGTTTCTTTTTGGGTAATGTAAAGTAAAATGAGGAACCTTGGCCTTCAACACTTTCTACCCAAATTTCACCGCCATTTTTTTCTAAAAATCCTTTTACTAATAATAATCCAATTCCAGCCCCTTTATTTTTTTTTCTTGTTTCTGAAAGGGTTTTCATTTGTGGTGTAAAAAGTTTTTCCATTATTTCTTTGGACATTCCAACTCCAGTGTCCTTAACTTGAACAATAATTTTGTCCTCCTTGCTTTTTGCTCTAACAGTTATCGTTCCTCCTTTTTCAGTATGTTTTATTGCATTGGAGACGATATTTTGAATGATGGAAATTAACATTTTGCTATCCGCAAATACGGAAGTTTGGGTTTTAATTTCGTGATGAAGATTTATTTTGTTTATTGAAGCTGTTTCGTTTAAAGACTCAAAAACTTTATTAATGTATTCAATTAGATTTATTTTTATTGGAGAAAACACGTCCGAAGCATATTTTATTCTAGCCCATTCTACTAAATAATCCAGCATATCCAATTCATCTGTTGATGCTTTATAAAGAAGGTCAAGCATTTGTTGAACCATGTCGGGCTTCATTTTATGAAAATTTTCTTTCAAATATTTTGCAGTGCCAATAATAGCTGACAGAGGACTTCTTAAATCGTGTGAAAGTATTGCCAAAACACTCTCTTTATGAGTATTAATATCTTCCAATTCTGTGACATATTTTTTTATAGCATCCTCCGATTGTTTTCTCTCAGTCAAGTCTCGCAAAATTTTAACATAACCCAACATTTCACCGTCTAAACCAGTAAGTGGAAAAACCAACCCATAAGCATAAAACAGGCTCTTGTCTTTAGCAATGTGCCATCTATTATCTGTTGCTCTGCCTTCTTTTAAAGCTGTTTCAATTTCTTTTTTCGGAATCCCATTTTTTATATCTTACTTAGTAAATATTATATAGAAAGATTCCCAAATAACTTCGTCTGTTTCGTAACCAAATATTTTTGTGGAGCCAGAACTCCAACTATTTATCTTGAATTCTTTATCTAATGTAAAAATTGAATAATCTTGTAAGCAGTCAATTATTTGGCTATAAAACTCAGCAGTTGGTATATATTTATTTTTAAGAATCTTCGGATTATCTTGTTTGTTTTTCATTGAATTTATTCTTAGTCGTAATGATTAATTGTTATGTTATTGGGGAATCTTTCGATATAA
>JANPAT010000203.1:0-5283 GCA_031430075.1 Chitinophagaceae bacterium
TTGGTACAATCAGATTTCTTTAAATCACTTTTTGCATAATTAATGTTACCAGTTGTTAAAACTTGTTTTATTTCTGCTTCGGTAATAGTTCTGCATTCCATTCTGCATTTGGCATGTTTAGAGTAATTAATAGTAGATGGGTTTCTATCAAGTCCTCTAGAATTTTTAACTTCTTTGTTACTTGGATTTTTATTTTCACCTCTACAATTTCGTAATACTAATGCAGCAATTGCAAGTATTAGAATAAAAATAAAGGGTTGTAGTTTTTTAAAGTTCATGACATTAATTTTAAAAATAAAGGTTAAACAGATTTATATTTTGCAATTCTAATCATTTGTAATGCCACAGATAAAACTATTAAAGAAAAACCTAAGTAAAAAGAACTACTCAATTCGTTTTGTTCATTAAAAATAAAAAAGGCTAAAATAATTCCATAAACTGGTTCAAGATTTACAGTCAAATTCAGCGTAAAAGCAGAAACTTTTTTTAAGGCTTGTAAACTAAAATCCATTGCAATAACTGTACAAACCCAACTCAAAATTAGTAACCAAAAAATATCTTGAACACTAGCAATTATATGGGTTGCAGGGAATAAATATAAATAAAATGGCATACAAATAGTAAGAAATAAAAAACCACCAATTAACTCATAAAACATTATATTTTGTGAGCTAGTAGTTACAATATTTTTTTTATTATAGATAGAAAAAATAGCACTAAATATTGCAGATAAAATTCCGAGTATTATTCCAGTTCTAAATTTATTATCAAAATGAAAAATGAGAGCAATTCCTAAAACAGCAATTAAGCTTAAAACTATTTCTATTAAACTAATTCTTCTTTTAATAATTATGGGTTCTAGTAAAGCAGTGAAAAATGCAATGGATGATAAACAAATTAATGAAATAGAAACATTGGCATATTTAATACTGCCATAGAAAAATAACCAATGCATGGCAACTATAACACCAATTCTCATTAGGCGAAATTTCAGCTGATTTGAAATGGGTTGAAAAGATTTTTTATAAGAAAAAATAGAAAAAAGTATGATGATAGTAATTAGAATTCTATACCAAACTAAAAGACCTTCGTTTAAAGAAATTAATCTGCCTAAAACACCTGTAAAACCCCATAAAAAAACAGCCAAATGAAGCTTTATGAGTGCAGATTTCATTAATGTTTTGTTGGAATTATTATAATTAAACTTATTGTTCAGATTTAACTCTTCTACTATAGTTTTTAAACAAACTTTGCCACTGAATTTTTAGTACACCAAGAACACCTTCTTTCAAAATTCCTTTATTCATTTTACTTACGCCAATCTTTCTATCAATAAAAGTAATAGGCACTTCAACAATTTTAAATCCTAATTTCCAAGCAGCAAATTTCATTTCAATTTGAAAAGCATATCCAACAAAAAGAATTTTATCTAAATTAATGGTTTCTAAAACTTTTCTTTTGTAACATAAAAAACCAGCAGTTGGGTCATTAACTGGCATCCATGTAATTATTCTTGTGTATAAAGAGCCACCCCGAGAATATAATTTTCGTTCCCAAGGCCAATTTTCAGTTTTACCACCAGGTACATATCTACTACCAACAACAACATCACCACAATTATTTTTACATGCCAAGTATAATCGTTCTAAATCTTTAGGGTTATGTGAAAAATCGGCATCCATTTCAAAAATGTATTGATACCCTTTATCTAAGCACCATTTAAATCCATGAATATATGCAGTACCTAAACCTAATTTTCCTTTTCTTTTTTCAATAAATAAATGATTGGGATAGGTTAGCATGAGCTCTTTAACAATACCTGCAGTTCCATCGGGCGAACCATCATCAATTACTAAAACATGATAATTTAAATTTAAATTCATTACTGCTTCAATAATCAATTTAATATTATCTTTTTCGTTGTATGTTGGTATGATGACTATTTTCTCCATTCGAGAAGGTAAATGTATACAGAATTAAATTTATTCGATATAAGAAAATGATAAATTATAAACTCCAGTATAATCTTGATTGAATTTTATTCTTAAAAATACCTTTTAAATCTATAATTAAAGCTGATGGGTTGCTGATTGATGAAAAATATTCATCATTAAAATCATAATAATCTTTATGTGCTACAGCAACAATGATTACTTCATAATTTTTAGATAAATCTGGTGCTATAGAATATCCATATTCCTCATGTAATTCTTCAGAATTAGCATGTGGGTCAACAACATCAACATTAATAAAATGACTTTTAATGTGTTCAATAATATTGGCCACTTTAGAATTTCTAATGTCAGCAACATCCTCTTTAAATGTTGTTCCCATTACTAAAACCTTTGCTTCTTTTACTTTTTCTGCATGAGCAATAATATGTTGAACAGCTTTTTCTCCAACATATTTACCCATACTATCATTGATTAAACGAGCAGTGTTAATGAGCTTTGAGGTATAACCTAAATCAGAAGCTTTATAAGTTAAATAATAAGGATCAACTCCTATACAATGACCTCCAACTAAGCCTGGCGAAAATTTCAAAAAATTCCATTTAGTACCTGCAGCTTCAAGTACTTCGTAAGTATTTATGCCAACTCTATCAAAAATTTGAGATAATTCGTTCATTAAAGCAATATTCATATCTCTTTGCGTGTTCTCAATAATTTTACATGCTTCTGCTACTTTTATTGATGTTGCTTTATGCACACCAACCTCAACAACCAAAGAATATACATCTGCAATTACATGTAAAGATTCTTCATCACAACCAGATACCACTTTAATTACATTATGCAAAGTATGTTGTTTATCTCCTGGATTTATTCTTTCAGGTGAATAGCCTAGTTTAAAATCAACTCCCATTTTTAAACCACTAATGGCTTCAATAACTGGTAAACAATCTTCTTCTGTACAACCAGGATAAACAGTAGATTCAAATACAACATAATCACCTTTCTTTAAAACCTTTCCAATAGTTTCCGATGCTTTTTTTACTGCTGTTAAATCAGGCACATTGTTAGCATAAACTGGCGTTGGAACAGCAACAATAAAAAATGAAGCTTCTTTCAAAACATTTAGTTGGTTAGTGAAAGTTATATCACTTCCTTCAAAATCTTCAGCTCCTAACTCTTTACTAGGGTCAATATTGTTTTGCATCAGTTTTACTCGTTCTTCATTGATGTCAAAGCCAATTACAGCAAGCTTTTTTGCCATTGCAAGGGCAACAGGTAAGCCTACATAACCTAAACCAATAACACCTATTTTTTTTTCTTTATTTAATAATTGTTCTATCATTTATTTTAAAATTCTTTGGGTTGTTTATGCCATTCTGCTTGTGGGAGATTTTTAAAATATTCAAAGGTTTTTTTCAAACCCTCTGTTCTTTCAACTTGTGGTTCCCAATTTAAAATGTTTCTTGCCTTGGTTATATCTGGTTGTCTTTGTTTAGGGTCATCAACTGGTAATGGTTTATAAACAATTTTTACATTTGAACCGGTTAATTTTAATACTTCTTCTGCAAAATCTTTTAAGCTAATTTCATTGGGATTGCCAATATTAACAGGCTTTTCATAATCACTTAATAACAATCTGTAAATGCCTTCCACTAAATCATCAACATAACAAAAGCTTCTGGTTTGACTTCCATCTCCAAAAACAGTTAAGTCTTCGCCTCTTAAAGCCTGACCAATAAATGCTGGCAAAGCCCTACCATCATTCAATCTCATTTTTGGTCCATATGTATTGAAAATTCTAACAATTCTTGTTTCAACTTGATGAAAAGTATGATATGCCATAGTAATACTTTCCATAAATCGTTTGGCTTCATCATAAACTCCACGTGGACCAATTGGATTTACATTACCCCAATATTCTTCTGTTTGAGGATGAACTAAAGGATCTCCATAAACCTCACTGGTACTTGCAACTAAAATTCTGGCATTCTTTGCTTTTGCTAACCCTAAACAATTATGGGTACCTAATGCTCCAACTTTTAATGTTTGAATAGGAATTTTTAAATAATCTATTGGACTTGCAGGAGAAGCAAAATGTAAAATATAATCGAGTTTACCAGAAATGTGAATGAATTTAGTTACATCGTGATGATGAAATTCGAAATTTTCTAAAGAAAATAAATGTTCTATATTTTTTAAATCGCCAGTGATTAAATTGTCCATGGCAATTACATGATACCCTTTGCTAATGAATTTATCACAAAGATGTGAACCCAAAAAACCAGCAGCACCTGTAATTAATACTTTTTTCATAAATTTTAATTTCTTCCAATACTCACATAATGAAATTCTTTTGCTTTCATATCCTCTACATCAAATAAATTTCTACCATCAAAAATGGCTTTATTTTTTAAAGATGTTGTTATGGTTTCAAAATTTGGTGTTCTAAATTCATTCCATTCTGTTACTATTATTAATGCATCAGCATTTTCTAATGCTTCGTATTGGTTATAGCAATAATTTATTTTATCTCCATTCTCATTTTTAAAATTATTTATTGCTTCTGGGTCGTATGCACTAATAGTAGCACCAGCTTCAATTAAAGCATCAATCATATATAAACTTGGAGCTTCTCTTATATCATCAGTATTTGGTTTAAATGCTAAACCCCATAAAGCAAAATGTTTGCCTTTTAAATTACCATTGAAATACGATTTTATTTTAGGCATAAGATGAAGCTTTTGCATTTCATTTACTTCCTCAACTGCTTTTAAGATTTTAAAATCATATTCAAGTTCATCAGAGCTTTTGATTAATGCTTGCACATCTTTTGGAAAGCAACTTCCACCATAACCAATACCAGAAAATAAAAATCTTTTGCCAATTCTATCATCACTTCCAATTCCTAAACGAACCATGTCAACATTTGCATCCATTCTTTCACAGAGTTGTGCAATTTCGTTCATAAAAGAAATTTTTGTTGCTAAAAAAGAGTTGGCAGCATATTTAGTAAGCTCCGCACTTTTCTCATCCATAAAAATTATTGGATTACCTTGTCGAACAAATGGTGCATACAATTCTCCCATTATTTTTTTTGCCTTTTCTGTGTTAGCTCCAATAACCACTCTATTTGGTTTCATAAAATCTTCTACAGCTACTCCTTCTCTTAAAAACTCAGGATTACTCACAACTTCAAAAGCACCATCATCACCCGATTGTAAAGTATTATTTGATGCTTCAATAATGGTGGATCTAACTTTTTCTGCTGTTCCAACCGGTACTGTACTTTTATCAACTATTACTTTAAAGTCATCTTTAGTTAAGAGTG
>JANPAT010000204.1:0-5969 GCA_031430075.1 Chitinophagaceae bacterium
ATTGGTAGAACGTTTGTTTGAAGAAGGAAGAATTTATAAAAAAGCAGGAGTAATATTAACTAAGATTGTACCAGACACTGCAGTACAAGGCAATTTGTTTTTACCAGAAGCCACAAATAAAACCAGGTTATTAATGAACGTAATGGACAATATTAATTTTA
Source organism: Chitinophagaceae bacterium (assembly GCA_031430075.1). GTDB lineage: Bacteria > Bacteroidota > Bacteroidia > Chitinophagales > Chitinophagaceae > CAIVPM01. The sequence goes on from JANPAT010000204.1 coordinate 162, forward strand.
GCCAAAGAGATGATATGTTGAAATATGCTGCAGCAGGAACAACAAGAGATTGGAAAATGCAACAGAACTTTAGAAGCCCAAAATACACTAGTCGTTGGAATCAACTTTGTGTGGTGAAATAAAAGGGTTGTTTAAACAGCAATTGATATGTAAGGAATCGCTGCTTTACATTAGTACAACTCAACTTATATTTGTTGAGATAAAACAAAATAAAATGCCAGTTATTTCGATGTTTATGGCCTAATAGTGATGATGTATTATTTAGATACTGATAAACACCATTTACCACATATTTATGTAAAGTTTGCTGAGTTTACTTGTGTTATTAGTATTATAGATAGTGAATTATTAGAAGGGGATTTACCAAAAAATAAATTAAAATTAGTGTTAGCTTGGATTGAAATACATAGAGATGAATTATTAGCAAATTGGGAGTTGGCAATTAATGGAAATAAATTATTTGATATAAAACCGTTACAGTAATATGACTAAAATAATTGCAGTAAAACCATTAGAGAATTATTTATTAGAACTCACTTTCATCAATAAAGAGGTAAAGCAGTTTGATGTAAAACCTTATTTAAATTTGGGTATTTTTCAGGAGCTAAAAGATGAAAAATATTTTAATGAAGTTGCTATACAATTTGATAGCATTGCCTGGAAAAATGGACAAGATTTTAGCCCTGAAACACTTTATATGAAAAGTTACTAATTTTCTCTAATGGTTGCTGTCTCATCAACCATAACATAATTTCGGTTTGTGATGACACAAACTGATAGACAACTTGCACAAAAACCAATCCTATGTGTTGTGTGCTCTGCTTCTTCTCTTTCGTCTAAAATGGTTGTCCAATTCCAATGTAAAATAATTTATCCTCTTTTGAAACGCCATAATCGAAAGAAAGAATTGTTGATTGATTCCAAGCAATTCTTAGTCCTCCACCATATGAAGTTTTGATATTAGAAAAATTCAAGTCTTGCCATTTGTCTCTAACAGTTCCTGCGTCAAAAAATGGTGCTAAACCAAAAGCAAAGCGTTGTTTACCAATTTTAGCTTCTGCAAGTCTTACTCTTAGTTCAAAATTTGCAAATGCTAACGAACGTGCTAAAAATCTGTTTGCTCTGTATCCACGAAGTGATTGTTTACCACCCAAAGAATTTATACTTCCGTCAGAACTCCATTGGTCTTGAAATTCAAAGAAAGGTGCATTTTCGCCAAAAATATTACCTACTCCAAGTCGTCCACTAAAAACAGTTCTACTTCCAATTGGTATTTTTTTGTAAAAACGACCTTGTAAAAATAGTTTGTTGAATTTGAATTGTGAACCAATGATTGGGTTTGAAAATTCATTTGCTAATTCAAAATAATAGCCTCGTGTTGGGTCTGGTTCAAAGTCTCTTGTATCGAAAATTATTGCTGTTTGTAAAAGTGAAACCCAACCACCATCAAGTCCTGAAACTAAACCTTGTTGAAAATCTCTTCTTAATAATGAAGTTCCATTTGGTGCTTTAATTTCTTGTCCTGTGTTTGGGTCAGTAGCTTCGGCTTCTGTTCCTTCAAAGGTTTTATAACTCAAATGTTGAATTTCGTAACCACCCATAATTCTCCAAATCCCTTTTTTACCAAGTGCATAATCTGCTTTTAGGTTAAGCATATATTCGGTTTCTCTAAACCTATTTGATAAAGCGTCAGTTACGAAACTTGCTTCACCAATTCCTCCTGTTCTTAATGTTTTTCTTGCTTTGTCAAAAGCGGAATAAGTAGAATAAGTTTGTCCTCCATTTGGTGTTGATGGTAGTCTAAGTTCTCCAAGAGTAGATTCTGCTGAACCAAAATATAAATTGGCTGGGTTTTGCTGAGCTTTAAAGTCAATTTTAAAACGCCAACGTGTCCCTTTGTAATATGGCACATCAAGTGATAAAATTAATTCTCTTGCATTGGAAGTATAGTAGGCAGCATTTGCTTTGAGTTTAGCAAGATATGGTGTGTATGCAAAAAATGGATTTGTGCGTTTACCGTTCCAATAAATATTTGTCCTAACACCAAGCCCAAAACCAGTAACTGGGTCAGATGAAAAATCTGGAATACCAGTAATAAAAGTTCCTTCCCTTTTTTTTGCCAAGTCAGCGGCTGACATTTTTTTTGCTTGAATAAATGATATTGTATCCTTGCTTGTCTGTGTCTTAGCCGATATAGTTGAAACAATAATTGTTGTAAGAATTAGAGATGCTCTTTTCATAAGTGCAAATTAATACCAAGATTTTGAATAAATTTTGAAGTTTGATTTTTCAGAGTGCTGTGATAGCATTGCACAAAACGTTCAGGGCCGAAGCTGGCGATTTTTACCACAAATGTTGATGCGGAGAACCAATGTTTGATTAACCACAAATGTGTCAGCGGAGCACTGAACGCCACTTTTGCCAAACCCGTTAGGTGCTGGCGTTTTGTCAATTGTCCTTCAAGTCAGTATCAACTGTGTTATGAGTTGATTGCTTTCGAAATATCTCAATGAAATAACCAACTTGAAAAAAGTCTCTCCCTGTTTCGTCATTTATTTTATAGTCAAATTGGTGTAAATAACCTAATTGTAAAGTTATTGCCTTACTGGGTTTGTAATTGAAGGCAAATAGTAATCTGTTTCTTTCAAAATAGGGTTCTTTGTCCGTGAAAAATAATTCATTACTTGCACTAATTTGAAAAGGTTTGTAACCATTACTTTCTTTTCCAAATGGATAAGACAACCCAAGTCTGTATCTGAACCTATTTCGATAACCATTGCTTGTAAACCTAAATTCCGCTCTATATCGTTGCTCAATCTTTAATTTGCCAATTGATTGAAAAACTAAAACCTGTGGCCAAATTCTAAATTCATCATTGTTTTTTGGCAAAACAAAATCTCCACCTTCTTTATACGTTTGGTAACTTCCTGCACCTATGGATAGTGTTAAGTTTTTATGTGCTTTGAAATTTACACCACCCTTATACTCATAGTAATGAAAATTGCTGTAAAACTTTAATGAACGTAATTGTGCTTCGCCAAAAACACCCCATTTTTCAGTATGGTTATATTTCAAATTCAGAATGTTCCAACTGCCCAAATCAAAATTTTGTGCTACAGATACAAATGGCATAAAGCCTAAAAGTAATATCCAATATTTAATCATTTTTTTTGTACTGTTTTCATTTGGATAATATCTACTAAAAAAGCAAATGCCATTGAAAAATAGATATATCCTTTGGGAATTTCAAAATGGAAACCTTCTGCTAATAACGCCACACCAATCATCATTAAAAAGCAAAGTGCCAATATTTTAAAAGAAGGGTGTTTAGTAATAAATTGACTAATTGGCTTGGAAGCAAAAAGCATAATAACAACAGTAACAATAACTGCTGTGTACATTACCCAAAGTTCTTTTACCATTCCTACTGCAGTAATAATGGAGTCAATAGAAAATACTATATCCAAAATAATTACCTCTGAAAGTAATCGTTTGAAGGAACTATTTTGGGGTAATGCAGGTGCATCGTCTCTATTAATTTCCGTTTTATGATAAATTTCTTTGGTACTTTTGTAGATAAGAAACAACCCTCCAAAAATTAAAATAAGCCCTTTGCCCGAAAAATCTATTTCAAATAAGGAAAACAAAGTTTTATCTAATTTTAAAATCCAGGAAATAAAAGCTAAAAGACCTAATCTCATAACCATTGCCAAACCAATACCCCAAAATCTTAATTTATGTCTTTGATTTTCGGGTAGTTTATCCGCCAAAATAGATATGAAAATTATGTTGTCAATGCCAAGAATTACTTCAAGAGCTATTAAGGAAAGTAAAGGTATTATTGCTTCTGTCATCTTTTTATTTTGTTTGTTTGTTAATTGTGGTTGTGTTGGCTACGCTTGCACCCAACGGTAACAGCCTTTAGTTTTGGCAGCGATTTCGAGTTCCAGTTTGCCCACAACTAAAGCCCAATAGACAAATGTTGAGGTTTATTACACAGTTCATATTGGCAGAAGTGTTTTTTATCTTAGAGATATTTTATAGTAAAAAAATCTCAATTTATTGACTTACATAATTCCAATTCTTTGGGTTCACTTTCCATTTGAATAGTGATTTTGATTTTGGAAACCTCTTTTAAATAATTTTTTAATTCGCATAAGTCAGCGTTACTTAATTTTTTAAATACTTTGTTGTCAATACTCAAAACTTTCTGACCAATTTGAACTTCTGTATGTTTTAATTCTTCTGTTTCCCAAACAAAATTTATAATAAGTTCATTTGAATTATTCAAACCAAATTTAATGGGAAAAGATTGAGAATTTGGGTATTTATATTTTAAAGGGGATAATATTAAATTTTCGCCCTAGTTGGTATTCTTCACCAACTAAGCTTATTTTCTCTAGTGGTTGCTGTCTCACCAACCATAACATAATTATCGGTTTGTGAAGACACAAACCGATAGATAATCCCTGCTCGAGAGGGAAATTTATTTTCTTTCTCTATATTCACAATTATTTAAAAGAACAGTTATGATAAAATTACGTTTTGCAGTGGTATTTTTTTGCTTAATAACGATAGTATCTAAAGCACAAAATACAGCTAGTCCAGCAGCATTTTTAGGCTATACAATTGGAGAAAAATTTACCCGTCATCATCAAATTGTAGATTACTTTAAAACAGTTGCCACAAACAACAGTTCAGTAATGAAGTTAGAAACCTATGGTAAAACCAATGAAGGCAGAGAACTTATTTTGGCTTTTATTTCTAGCAAAGAAAATATTGAAAACTTAGAACAAATAAAACAAAACAACAGAACCTATGCAGGTTTAACCAATGGTCGTGTTGCACCATTATTACCCCATCCTCCTGCAATTGTTTGGTTAAGTTATAATGTACATGGCAATGAACCATCTAGCAGCGAAGCAGCTATGCTTACTTTATACGAACTCATCCATTCAAAAAATAATGAAGTAAATGAATGGTTAAAAAATGTGGTGGTGGTTATTGATCCCTGCATTAATCCAGATGGTAGAGATAGATATGTAAATTGGTATAATACTACTGTTGGAAAAAATGGTAATAACGATCCACAAAGTAGAGAGCATTTTGAAGCATATCCTCAAGGAAGAACCAACCATTACAATTTTGATTTGAATAGAGATTGGGCTTGGCAAACACAAATTGAAACCAAACAACGACTTCAAAAATATTTAGACTGGATGCCACAGATTCATGTTGACTTTCATGAACAAGGTTATAACGAACCTTATTATTTTGCACCTGCTGCAGAACCTATGCATGAAGTAATTACACCTTGGCAAAAAAACTTTCAAACACAAATAGGAAAAAATCATAGTAAATATTTCGATGAAAAAGGTTGGTTATATTTTACCAAACAAATTTTCGATTTGTTTTATCCTTCTTATGGAGATACTTATCCTACTTACAATGGAGCAATTGGAATGACTTATGAACAAGGTGGCATAAGAGCTGGATTAACTGTAGTTACTAATAAAGGAGACACCATAACTTTAAAAGATAGAGCTCAACATCATTTTACTACAAGTCTTTCCACCATTGAAGTTGCCAGTAAAAACTCAAAACAATTGGTTGAAGAGTTTACAAAATATTTCGATAATAATATTCTTGGTAAAAACAGTTTGTACAAAACATATATTTTAACTAGTGATGATGAAAATAAATTAATTGGAATAAAAAAATTACTTGATGCTAATGGCATAAACTATGGAGCAAATTCTGAAAAATCAACTGGCTATAATTATTTTACAGGCAAAGATGAAAATGTTG